>NZ_JANEWH010000048.1:0-34002 GCF_028069715.1 Kluyvera sp. Awk 3
ATGTATATTCGCTGTGTATATAATTAAATCGAAGTTTGGCTTACGACTTTCTGGAAACAGGAATTATGGACATTAAATAGAATAAATCGGATCTGGATGTTGGGGTAATATATGAGGAAATGTATTATCTCGGATAACAGTTTTTTCCTTTTGGCATTGCAAGATGATGAAGTCATTCGGAGAGGGAATGTCGCAGCAATCCACTCCAGACAATTAAAATCTAACTGTTACTTACGTCCATCGGTCAGTGATATCTTCGTGGTATATATTTCTGATATTGCCGAGCGACACCGGATACTGAGTTTAATTGCTTCATTATGCTCTCATTGCCGAATTGTACTGTTATACAAGATGGAGGGGGCTCCCGGATGCGCCTTTCAGGGGCCATTCCCTTGGCTCATCTCTGAAAAGATAGGTTTTTCCGAGCTTTACTTGTGTCTGTATGAAGCCGGTAAATCTATGTTTGACCGGCGGGATTTCTCTGAACAAGAGTTGATTGTCTTTCGCTATCTATGCGAAGGTTACTCCGTTTCACAAATTAATAAATTAGCAGGACTCAGCGAAAAACATATTTATTATTTGCGGCAGAAAACTAAACGAATGTTTGGGTTGCGTGGGAATAATGCCGCGACAATGTCGTTTTATCTGGATATCTCTAAGCTGAATCGACGCTGGTGACGTTATTTCTGATATCCAGATAACGGTGCTGTTGTTGGGATGTGGTTGTCTTCACATAAATAATCGATGCGTGTCAGGCAGAACCTTCATTGCCTGCCTTTAGCGCTGTTTTTAACAAAGTGAGAATAATATTCTCCATTAATCAGGAGTACATTTATGGGCATTAATAAAGTTGCGCTGGTAATTATCTCTGCGCTTTCCTTCACCTCTGCGGCAGCGCTGGCGGACACGACGACGGTAAACGGCGGCACCGTGCATTTTAAAGGCGATGTGGTAAACGCGGCCTGCGCCGTGGATGCCGGTTCTATCGACCAGACGGTACAGATGGGTCAGGTTCGTTCGGCAAAACTGGCGACTGCGGGCAGCACCAGTTCCGCCGTCGGCTTTAACATCCAACTGAACGACTGCGATACCAGCGTTTCGACGAAGGCATCTGTGGCCTTCTCCGGCACAGCGGTTGATACCACCAACAACACCGTTCTGGCGCTGCAAGGGTCAGCATCGGGCGGCGCCACCAACGTGGGTATCCAGATTCTTGATAACAAAGGCAAACCGCTGGCACTCGATGGCGCGACCTTTAGCTCCGCGACCACTCTGAACGATGGTCCTAACGTGCTTCCGTTCCAGGCGCGTTACTACGCGACCGGCGCGGCCACGGCGGGTACCGCGAACGCCGACGCGACCTTCAAAGTTCAGTACGAGTAATCCAACCGGCAGGGACGCCACGAGGGCCAGGAAGGCCCGTCATCACGAGGGAATGGAGGTGATAGTCATGCGTTGGATGACAGGGTTACTGCTGATGTTTCTGCTGCCGATCGTCGCGCATGCTGGCAACCACTGGAACGTCACGTTACCCGGTGGTGGTTTACGTTTTCAGGGCGTTGTTATCGCCGAAGCCTGCAGCGTGGCGGCGGAAGATCGCCTGATGACGGTAAAAATGGGCCAGGTGGCCAGCCATCGTTTCCATGCGGTGGGCGAAGAATCTAATCCGATCGCTTTTGCTATTCATCTTGAAGATTGCAGTACGGCAGTCAGCCAGCACGTTGGCGTGTCGTTTCAGGGCGTCGCTGACGGTAAAGATCCTAACGTTCTCTCGGTGGGAGAGGGGGCGGGCATCGCTACCGGTATTGGCATTGCGCTGTTTGATGACCAGGGCGGATTAATTCCACTCAACCAGGCGCCCGTGCGCTGGGCGCGACTCTACGATGGGCCAACCACGCTGCATTTTGTGGCGAAATACCGTTCGACCGCACGTCAGGTCACCGGCGGTACGGCCAATGCGCAGGCCTGGTTCGCCTTGACCTACCAGTAATTAACCGGACGCAGGAAATGACGGTGAGTACAACAAGGGTAAACATGAAAAGAACGTTGATGATGATGCGCGGTGCGCTGGCGATGCTGCTGCTGATAGCGGCGAGCGGGGTAAGCCATTATGCGCACGCGGGTGTGGCGCTGGGGGCGACTCGGGTCATTTATCCGGCAGGGCAAAAGCAGGTCCCTCTGGCGGTCACCAATACCGACGAGAGCGGCACTTATCTGATTCAGTCCTGGGTGGAAAACGCCGACGGCGTTAAAGATGGTCGTTTTGTGGTGACGCCGCCGCTGTTCGCGATGCAGGGGAAAAAAGAGAACACGCTGCGTATTCTTGACGCGTCCAATAACCAGCTGCCGCAGGATCGGGAAAGCTTGTTCTGGATGAACGTGAAGGCGATTCCGGCGATGGATAAATCTAAGCTCAACGACAATACCCTGCAACTGGCGATTATCAGCCGTATCAAGCTTTACTATCGCCCGGCAAAACTGGCGATGCCGCCGGAGCAGGCCGTCGAAAAACTGACGTTCCGTCGCAGTGCCGGCACGCTTACGCTGATCAATCCCACGCCGTACTACCTGACGGTTACCGAGCTTAACGCTGGTACCCGCGTGCTGGAAAACGCGCTGGTGCCGCCGATGGGCGAGGCCCGGGTGAAAATACCGGATGATGCGGGCGGTGAAATTACCTTCAGAACCATTAATGACTATGGTGCGCTGACGCCGCGCATGATAGGCGCGATGCGTTAAGCCACAGGGCTGCCCCTATCCCTTGAACAGAATAAGAAATGATCGCCGGGTGATGTGAAACCGGAGGGACTATGCCATATCTGAAATTTGACCTCGCCTGTTTGCGGGTCTGGCGTATGCGGCAGCTTCCGGTTGCCATTTTGCTCGCGTCACCGACCTTTTTCGTTCAGGCGGAACTCTACTTTAACCCGCGCTTTCTGGCCGACGACCCTGCCGCTGTGGCGGATCTTTCCGGTTTTGAGAAGGGGCAGGAGCTGCCGCCGGGGACCTATCGCGTAGATATCTACCTTAACGACGGGTATATGACCACTCGCGATGTCACCTTCAACGCTCCTGAGGATGGCCATGGGCTGATGCCGTGCCTGACGCGCGGGCAGCTGGCCAGCATGGGGCTGAATGTCGCCGCCGTCGACGGGCTGCATGCGCTTGCCGCTGACGCCTGCGTACCCTTAACCGAGATGATTAAAGAGGCAACCATCCGTCTGGATGTCGGCCAGCAGCGACTGTACCTGACCATTCCTCAGGCCTTTATGGGGAACCAGGCGCGCGGCTATATTCCGCCGGAGCTGTGGGATAACGGTATCACTGCCGGATTGCTGAACTACAACTTCACCGGTAATCGCGTGCAGAACACGGTTGGCGGTAGCAGCCAGTATGCCTATTTAAACCTGCAAAGCGGGCTGAACGTCGGCCCATGGCGGTTGCGTGACAACAGTACCTGGAGCCACAGCAGCGGCTCGCAAAACGAGAACAAATGGCAGCATATCAATACCTGGCTGGAGCGCGATATCACGGCGTTACGCTCGCGGCTGACGCTGGGTGATAGCTATACCAACGGCGATATCTTTGACGGGATTAACTTCCGCGGCGCGCAATTGGCTTCCGATGACAACATGCTGCCGGACAGCCAGAAAGGCTTCGCGCCGGTTATTCACGGTATAGCTCGCGGTACCGCGCAGGTCTCTATCAAGCAAAACGGCTATGAGATTTACCACAGCACGGTGCCGCCTGGCCCCTTCACCATAAACGACCTCTATGCCGCGGGCAACGGCGGCGACCTGCAGGTCACGATCAAGGAGGCGGACGGCAGCAATCAAACCTTTACCGTACCGTATTCTTCCGTCCCGGTGCTGCAGAGGGAAGGGCACACGCGCTATGCGCTCACTGCCGGAAAATACCGTAGCGGCAACGAGCAGCAGGACGACCCGACGTTCTTTCAGGGCACCCTTATGCACGGGCTGGCGGCGGGATGGACGCTGTATGGTGGAAGCCAACTGGCGGATCGCTATCGCGCGTTTAACTTCGGGGTCGGCAAGAACATGGGCAACCTGGGCGCGATGTCGGTGGACATTACCCAGGCCAACGCCACGCTACCCGACGACAGTCGGCAGCAGGGGCAGTCGGTGCGCTTCCTCTATAACAAATCGCTTAATGAATTGGGTACCAATATTCAGCTGGTGGGCTACCGCTACTCTACGCGCGGATATTTCAGCTTTGCCGATACCACCTATCAGCGTATGAGCGGGTACTCCGTGGTGACGGAAGATGGGCCGGTCTACGTGAAGCCGAAATTCACCGACTACTACAACCTCGCCTACAGCAAAAGGGGCAAAGTGCAGGTCAGCGTAACCCAGCAGTTGGGGCGTACCGCCACGCTTTATGTGAGTGGCAGCCAGCAAACCTACTGGGGCACTCATAACGCGGATGAGCAATTCCAGGCCGGGCTGAATATGGCCGTGGACGATATTAACTGGACGTTGAGCTATAGCCTGACCAAAAACGCCTGGCAGGATGCCCGTGACCAGATGCTGGCGGTGAACGTCAACATTCCGTTCAGCCACTGGCTGCGCTCGGACAGCAAATCCGTCTGGCGGCACGCCAGCGCCAGCTACAGCATGTCCAACGATCTCAACGGTCGGATGAGCAACCTCGCAGGGCTGTACGGCACGCTGCTGGAGGATAACAACCTGAGTTACAACGTGCAGACCGGCTATGCCAGCGGCGGCGAGGGCAGCAGCGGGAGCACCGGCTATGCCGCGCTGAACTATCGCGGTGGCTACGGCAATGCCAACGTTGGCTACAGCCGTAGCGACGGGATTAAGCAGCTTTACTACGGCATGAGCGGCGGCGTGCTGGCTCACGCCAACGGCGTCACGCTGAGCCAGCCTCTCAATGACACGGTGGTGCTGGTCAGCGCGCCGGGGGCGAAAGGGACAAAAGTGGAAAATCAGACCGGGATACGCACCGACTGGCGCGGCTACGCCGTGCTGCCCTACGCCACTGAATACCGGGAAAACCGTGTGGCGCTGGACACCAACTCGCTGGCGGATAACGTCGATCTGGACGATGCGGTAGTGAACGTCGTACCGACTCACGGCGCGATTGTCCGCGCGGAGTTTAAGGCGCACGTCGGCATGAAGTTGCTGATGACGTTAATCCACAACGGTAAACCTGTGCCGTTTGGCGCGATGGTCACCTCGGACGGTAACCAGAACGGCAGCATCGTGGCTGATAATGGCCTCGTTTATCTCAGCGGCATGCCGCTGGCCGGAAAGGTGCAGGTGGCATGGGGGCAAGGCGCCAATGCGCGCTGTGAAGCGGAATATCGGTTACCTGATGAGAGCCAGCAGCAGTCGCTGATTCAGCTGTCGGCGACCTGCCGCTAAGGACATGATGATGACAAAACCTTTTTACCTGCTCAGCGCGTTGCTGTCGCTATCCGCCGCCAGCGCCCTGGCCGCAGATAGCACCATCACCATCAGCGGTTACGTACGAGATAACGGCTGCGCGGTGGCGGGCGAGTCGAAGGACTTTATCGTCGACCTGATGGATAACGCGGCTAAGCAGTTCAGTACCGTTGGCGCGACGACCCCCGCGATACCGTTTCGTATTGTTCTCTCACCTTGCGGCAGCGCGGTTAGCGCCGTGAAGGTTGGGTTTACTGGCGTGGCGGATAATGACAATACCCGCCTGTTGAAGCTTGACGGCGGCAGCGCTGCCGCCGCTGGCATGGGGGTGCAGATCCTTAACGATCAGCAGACAATGCTGCCGCTGAATGCCACGTCATCCGCTATTCCGTGGACGACGCTGAAGCCCGGTCAGAGCAATACGCTGAACTTTTATGCTCGCCTGATGGCCACGCAGGTTCCGGTCACGCCGGGCCACGTTAACGCCACGGCGACGTTCACTCTTGAATTTCAGTAAGTGGAGGCATCAATGAAATGGGCTTATTGCGGTGTGCTATCGGCAATCGCGCTGGTCGCCTTCTCTTCGGCGCTATGGGCCGCCGATGTGACGATTACGGTCAACGGTAAAGTGGTGGCGAAGCCGTGTACGGTATCAACCCGCAATGCTGACGTTGATCTTGGCGATCTCTACACCTTCAACCTACTTTCCGCTGGCTCAACCTCGCCCTGGCATGACGTCGCGCTGGATCTCAGCAACTGTCCGGTTGGCACATCGCGCGTCACCGCCAGCTTTAGCGGTACGGCAGATGCCACCGGCTATTACCAGAATCAGGGAACGGCCAGAAATATTCAGCTTGAGCTGCAGGACGCGGCGGGCAACACGCTCAATACCGGCGCGAAGACAACGGTGACGGTGGATGAGGCCTCGCAGTCCGCACGCTTTCCGCTGCAGGTGAGGGCGCTGTCGGTTAACGGCGGCGCTACCCAGGGAACCATTCAGGCGGTGATCAACGTCACCTATACCTACGCCTGACCAGGAGACGATCGTGATGAAGAGAGTGATAACCGTGTTGACGGTGCTGCTGATGGCCGGTTGGTCGTTTAATGCCTGGTCATTTGCCTGCCGGACCGCCAGCGGAACGACGATCCCTATCGGTGGCGGCAGCGCGAACGTGTATGTGGATCTGGCGCCTGAGGTGAACGTGGGGCAAAACCTGGTTGTCGATCTTTCGACGCAGATTTTTTGTCATAACGATTACCCGGAGACCATAACTGACTACGTTACGCTGCAACGGGGTTCGGCATACGGTGGCGTGTTGTCCAGTTTCTCCGGCACCGTCAAATACAACGGCTCCAGCTATCCGTTTCCCACCACCACGGAGACCGCGCGGCTAATTTACAACTCGAAAACCGATAAACCCTGGCCCACGATGCTCTATCTGACGCCGATTAGCTCCGCCGGCGGCGTGGCAATTAGCGCCGGAACGCTTATTGCCGTTCTGATCCTTCGTCAGACCAACAATAAAAATAACGACGATTTCCAGTTTGTCTGGAATATCTACGCCAACAACAATGTGGTGGTGCCTACCGGAGGCTGTGACGTCTCTGCGCGAGACGTCACGGTGACGCTGCCGGATTACCCCGGTTCAACATCCATTCCGCTGACGGTTTACTGTGCACAGAGTCAAAAGCTCAGTTACTACCTGTCGGGGACGACGGAGGATTCGGCGAACTCCATTTTCACCAACACCGCATCGGCTTCACCCGCGAGTGGGGTTGGCGTTCAGCTTACCCGCAACGGTAGCATTGTGCCTGCCAACAGCACGGTATCGCTTGGCACGGTAAGCACCTCGGCCGTGAGCCTTGGCTTGACCGCCAACTATGCGCGAACCCACGGCCAGGTAACGGCGGGCAACGTACAGTCGATTATTGGCGTGACGTTTGTTTATCAGTGACAGGAACCCGCCTTTGCGGCGGGTTCCTCAACGCGTCATCTCGCTAGCATCCCCAAACCGGCGGCGAGAACTCCTTAGATAAAGTTCAACAATAGAAAGCTGTGATGCGGCAAAAGGCGCATTCTGAAGCCGCTTTGGTGGCTGAAAATACGGCAAATTCCCCCATTTTTAGCCATCAATCCCTCTGTACGACTAAACGTCTCTCTATCCACATGTCTAAATAGCAGGTCATATTCCAATTTGCGCTAACGAGCAGATAAAGGTTCTTTATCATCCATTTTTTACAGTCCTACACTCTGGTCGTTGCTCATATATCAGGATTAAAGTGTATGACCGTTTACCATTCCGTCACCGAACTTATCGGCCAGACGCCGGTACTGCAGCTGCATAAGCTGGATACCGGACCGTGCAGCCTGTTTCTGAAACTGGAAAACCAGAACCCCGGCGGTTCAATCAAGGACCGGGTGGCGCTGTCGATGATCGACGAGGCGCAAAAGCAGGGGCTGCTGCAGCCTGGCGGCACCATTGTTGAAGCGACCGCAGGCAATACCGGGCTTGGGCTGGCGCTGATTGCCGCCCAGCGCGGGTACAAACTTATCCTTGTCGTACCGGACAAAATGAGCCGCGAGAAGATTTTCCACCTCCGCGCCCTTGGCGCTCAGGTGGTGTTGACCCGCTCTGACGTTGGCAAGGGGCATCCGGCGTACTATCAGGACTACGCGCAGCGGCTGGCGAAAACGCTCCCCGGTGCTTTTTACATTGACCAGTTTAATAACGCCGCCAATCCGTTGGCTCACACCACAACCACCGCGCCGGAGCTGTATCAGCAACTCGACGGGCAGATTGATGCCATCGTCGTTGGCGTGGGATCGGGCGGTACGCTGGGTGGCCTGCAGGCATGGTTCGCCGAACACTCGCCGCACACCGAGTTTGTGCTGGCCGATCCGGCCGGTTCGATCCTTGCCGATCAGGTCGAAAGCGGCCGTTATCAGGAAGCGGGATCCTGGCTGGTTGAAGGAATTGGCGAAGATTTTATCCCGCCATTAGCGCACATCAATAACGTACGTAAGGCATTACGCATCAGCGATCGTGAAGCCTTCACTACCGCCCGCGAACTCCTGCAGGTGGAAGGGATTCTGGCGGGCTCTTCAAGCGGCACGCTGCTGGCGGCGGCGCTGCGCTACTGTCGCGCGCAAACCACGCCTAAACGGGTGGTGACCTTTGCCTGCGACAGCGGCAATAAGTACCTGTCGAAAATGTTCAACGACGACTGGATGCGCCAGCAGGGCCTGCTGGCCCGCACACAGCGTGGTGATCTGAGTGATTTTATTGCCTTACGCCATGATGAAGGCGCCACCGTCACCGCCGCTCCCGACGATACCCTGGCCGCCGTGCTG
The DNA here is from genome assembly GCF_028069715.1 of Kluyvera sp. Awk 3. Lineage (NCBI taxonomy): Bacteria > Pseudomonadati > Pseudomonadota > Gammaproteobacteria > Enterobacterales > Enterobacteriaceae > Kluyvera > Kluyvera sp. Awk 3. The sequence goes on from NZ_JANEWH010000048.1 coordinate 8,779, forward strand.
GCTCGTATGCGCCTGTATGACATCTCACAGCTCCCGGTGCTGGAAGAGGGAAGGGTGGTGGGAATCGTCGATGAGTGGGATTTGCTGAGCCACGTGCAGGGCGACAGCCAACGCTTTGGTTTGCCGGTGCGCGAAGCCATGACGCAGGAGGTTGAAACCCTCGACATCACCGCGCCTGAGAGCGCGCTGAAACCGATTTTTGATCGTGGCCAGGTGGCCGTGGTGGTGGATAACGAGCGCTTTCTCGGCCTTATTACCCGCAGCGATCTCCTCACGAGCTGGCGCAATCGTCTTGAACAATAAGGAATGAATAATGAAAACTTTCGACACTCTAAGCGTACACAGCGGCACTTTTACCGATAGCCACGGCGCGGTGATGCCGCCGATTTACGCAACATCAACCTATGCCCAACCGGCACCGGGCCAGCACAGCGGCTATGAATATTCGCGAAGTGGCAACCCGACGCGCGCTGCGCTGGAGACCGCGATTGCTGAGCTGGAAGGCGGTAGCCGCGGCTACGCCTTTGCTTCTGGCCTGGCGGCCATCTCAACGGTACTGGAACTGCTGGATAAAGACAGCCATATCGTCGCCGTCGATGATGTTTATGGGGGAACCTACCGGCTGATTGAAAACGTGCGTCGGCGCAGCGCAGGGCTGCAGGTGAGCTGGGTCAAACCCGGTTCGCTCCCGGCGCTGGAAGCGGCTATCCGCCCGGAAACGCGCATGATTTGGGTCGAGACGCCGACCAACCCCTTGCTGAAACTGGCCGATCTGGAGGCAATCGCCAGCATCGCCCGCCGCCATAAGCTCATCAGCGTGGCAGATAACACCTTTGCCTCGCCGGTTATTCAGCGCCCGCTGGCTTTCGGCTTTGATATTGTGGTGCATTCCGCCACCAAATACCTCAACGGCCACTCGGACGTTGTCGCCGGTCTTGCGGTGGTGGGCGATAACCCGACGCTGGCGGAGCAGCTTGGCTATCTGCAAAACGCCGTTGGCGGGGTGCTCGATCCGTTCAGTAGCTTCCTGACCCTGCGCGGGATCCGCACGCTGTCGCTGCGCATGGAACGCCACAGCAGCAATGCGCTGGCGCTTGCTCAGTGGCTTGAGCAGCAGCCGCAGGTGGAAAAGGTCTGGTTCCCATGGCTGGAATCGCACCCCGACTATGCGCTCGCCCGCCGCCAGATGGCGCAGCCGGGAGGGATGATCTCGATCGTGGTAAAAGGCGATGCCGAACGGGCAGAAGCGGCGATCAAAAAGTTGCGCCTGTTTACGCTCGCTGAGAGCCTGGGCGGCGTGGAAAGCCTGGTCAGCCAGCCGTTCAGCATGACCCATGCGTCTATCCCTCTGGAGCAGCGACTCGCCAACGGCATTACGCCACAGCTGATTCGCCTCTCAGTGGGCATTGAAGGGGTTGATGATTTGCGCGACGATTTGCGGCAGGCTCTGGCAGAGTAACGATATTAACCGCCGTCAGTTCGACTTAAGTCTATACTTCATATCGAAAATCTAAGCGACTGAAATAACGTCACTTATAATATGACATAGCGGCTGACGGCGCACCGGAACGAGTGCTACTCTGCGATCCATTCCCACGGTCAGGACGCCGAGCAAACGCCCCATGAGTAAACCCATCAAGCGGCTGGAAATCATCAAAAATGCCATTGAACTGGAAGATGATGAGATCATTGCCAGTCAGATTTCGCACCTGAAAGGCGACATTGACGATCCGGCGATTGACGCCATCGTTCAGGCGCTGGAGTCCCGGCGCTATGGCGAGGCGATGAACGCCATCGTCAGCTGGCTGCAAAGCCAGCGCTCGATGACTCACTGGCAGGATCCGCGCATTGCGGCCAGCAAACTGGAGCTAAAAGCGCTGGAAACCCAGCTACAGGCGCTGCTTGATGCCAGGAACGCAAGGCTGACTCAGCTTGATGAGTTTAACGATCTTTATATGCAGCATCTGGGGCCGCTGATGGCCGAGGTGCTGAGGCTGCGAAAGATCCTGGCGGAAGCCTCGCTGCGCAAGCGAGCCGAAATGTGTCATGACGACGATTCCCGCGAACAACGTGCGCGTGACGAAGCGCGCGAACAGTATGACACCTGGCGCGATCAGCAGCAAAAAGCGCAAAAACGCCGCGAGCACCATGAAAATATGGCGCAGGAGGATCGTCAGGAACTCAAACGATTGTGGCGCCAGGCGAGTAAGCTTTGTCACCCGGATCTGGTCGACGATGCGCTGAAGGCGGAAGCTAACGAGATGATGGCCCAGCTCAATCAGGCCCGACAACGTGGCGATCTGCCGACTATTCGTAATCTGCTAGCCCGACTCATGCGCGAGCATGAGCCAATGATGGCGAGCGAAAGGCTGAACGATCTCACGCTACTGCTGCGTAAAATCAGTGCCACGCAGCAGCAAATTGCCAGCCTGCAGGCCGAAATGCTCGCGCTTGAGAAAGAGAAATCCTGGCTGCTGGTGTCAACGCTTGCCGACCCACAGGCCTATTTCCGCCAGCAGGAAAAAGCGCTGTCGAACACGATCGCCACTCTGCGCAAGCGCATCTTTGAGTCAGGGTTGGATGAGGTGGCGTAGCTATTTCTGGAAGCGGAAATTTATCGGAACGCCAGAAAGCAAAAACCCAGCCATAGGCTGGGTTTTCTGAATAAGTGGTGCCCGGACTCGGAATCGAACCAAGGACACGGGGATTTTCAATCCCCTGCTCTACCGACTGAGCTATCCGGGCAACGGGGCGCATTAAACCGTAATCGCCTCGCCTCGTCAACGAAAATTATAAATTTTGCGGCGAGTTGCACAATCTATCGTCACCTTGCGTATTTTGCACGCGACGTCAGGCAAAAAAGGCGGTCCAGGCGGCAGAAATAGGCATCGCCAGCAGCAGCGCGGGCAGCATATTCACCACGGCGAACATCTTGATTCCGCAGATGCGCAGGCCGGTGGCCAACAGTAGCAGGCCGCCGACGGCGGTGAAATCGGCCATCATTGCCGGGGTTGTCAGCGGCAGGATCATAAAGGCGCAAAACGCCAGCGTCAGCTGGATGACCAGCATCGGCACGCTGATGGCACAGACGGCAAAGCCGAGCGAGCAGGCGAAAATCATGGCGGTAAAGAAATCGAGAAACGACTTCGCGATGAGTATGGTCGGGTCGCCGGTCATCCCTTCGTGCATTGAGCCAAAAATCCCGGTACCGCTCGCGCAGAACAAGACGATAATCGCCACGAAGCTCTGGATGACATTTTCATGCTCCCGGCTTTTGCCCGGCTTGAGCAGCCGCTTCTGCATCCAGGAAACGCCGTTATTGATCCCTTTTTCCAGATAGCAAAACTCACCGATCAGCGCCCCCATCAGTGTGGCCAGCACCATCACCGGCATATTGGCGCACTTGATCACCAGCAGCAGGCCAATACCCAGCGAGGCGAGGCCGAAGATCGAGGTCATGGAGACGCGAATACGCTCCGGAAGACGCTGGCTTAACAGCGCGCCGATCAAACCGCCGACGAGCACCGCCCCGGCATTAATAAATGGGCCAATTACCACGTTAACTCCTGTTACTTATCGATAAGTCCTGCATTATTATGGACTGATTAATCGGTTCAGTGCTTGTTTCTCCGTGGTATTAGTGCATAAAAATTTCGTCTTGCACCCTCTGGTGAATGGTGCCATGATTGCGCGAAATTTCTCCTTTCCTGAATCGGGGCCGCCTGCAATGACATCTTTGCCATTACATCGCCAATGCCGCTTCGCCTGCTCGCGAAGGTCTGCCCCATTCTCTTTGCTCACCATGCGGTGACGCCAACGCACGCTCACTGCAGGACAACAGTAAGATTAGACCATGTCTGCTTTTACTGATGTCTGGCGGTCGGAGCTGTAACCCAGTTGCACCCAGACGCTTCGTGGGGCAGAGCCAGATGCTCTGTCCAGGACTTTTACTCTCCCTGAGTGGGTCGTTGCGCTTATGAAATCAATGAACATTGCTGCCAGTCGTGAACTGGTCTCTCGCCTTTCCACCCATCGTGACGTGGTGGCGCTGGATAGTACCGACTTTACCGATGTGGCAGCAGTCGTCATTACCGTGGCCGACAGCCACAGCGGCATTCTTGCGTTACTCAAACGCACCGGATTTAAGCTGCCGGTGTTCGTGCTGACGAGCGATGATATCAGCGTGCCAAACGGCGTAAATGCGGTCATCAGCGGTAAAGCTCAGGAGTGGCTGGAACTGGAAACCGCCGCCTGTCGCTATGAAGAAGAGCTGCTGCCGCCGTTTTTTAATACCCTGACTCAGTACGTTGAAATGGGTAACAGCACCTTCGCCTGTCCGGGGCATCAGCACGGCGCGTTCTTTAAAAAACATCCGGCGGGCCGCCAGTTTTATGACTTCTTCGGTGAGAACGTCTTTCGTGCCGACATGTGCAACGCCGACGTGAAGCTCGGTGACCTGCTGATTCACGAAGGCTCTGCCAAGCACGCGCAGAAGTTTGCCGCGAAGGTGTTCCACGCCGATAAAACCTACTTTGTGCTGAACGGCACCTCCGCCGCCAATAAGGTGGTGACCAATGCTCTGCTGGCCCGCGGCGACCTGGTGCTGTTCGACCGCAATAACCACAAATCGAACCACCATGGTGCGTTGATTCAGGCTGGCGCGACGCCGGTCTATCTGGAAGCGGCGCGTAATCCGTTCGGTTTTATCGGTGGCATTGATGAACACTGCTTTGACGAGCGTTACCTGCGCGAACAGATTCGTGAAGCCGCGCCGGAGAAAGCCGATGATGCGCGTCCGTTCCGCCTGGCGATCATTCAGCTGGGCACCTATGACGGCACTATTTACAATGCGCGTCAGGTGGTGGATAAAATCGGCCACCTTTGCGACTACATCCTGTTTGACTCCGCATGGGTAGGCTACGAACAGTTTATCGATATGATGTCCGACACCTCGCCGCTGCTGCTGGATCTTAACGAAAACGATCCGGGCATTTTCGTTACTCAATCGGTACACAAACAGCAGGCGGGCTTCTCGCAGACCTCGCAGATCCACAAAAAAGATAACCATATTCGCGGCCAGGCGCGCTTTTGCCCGCACAAACGGCTGAACAACGCCTTTATGCTGCACGCCTCAACCAGCCCGTTTTATCCGCTGTTTGCGGCGCTGGATATCAACGCCAAAATCCACGAAGGGGAGAGCGGGCGCCGTCTGTGGGCAGAGTGCGTCGAGCTGGGGATTGAAGCGCGTAAGGCGATTTTGGCGAACTGTAAGATGATCCAGCCGTTTATCCCGCCCATGGTGGATGGTCGCCCGTGGCAGGATCACCCAACCAAAGCGATTGCCAGCGAGCGTCGCTTCTTTAGCTTTGCGCCTGGCGCGCGTTGGCACGGTTTCGAGGGCTATGCGCAGGATCAGTACTTCGTGGACCCGTGCAAATTGCTGCTGACCACGCCGGGGATCGACGCGGAAACCGGGCAATATACCGAGTTTGGTATTCCGGCGACGATTCTTGCCCACTATCTGCGTGAGAACGGTATCGTGCCGGAGAAGTGCGACCTGAATTCGATCCTGTTCCTGCTAACCCCTGCGGAAACGCCGGAAAAAATGGCGCAGCTGGTGGCAATGCTCGGCCAGTTTGAACAGCATATCGAGGACGATACGCCGCTGGCCGACGTGCTGCCGACTATCTACAACAAGTATCCGGTACGTTACCGTGACTATACGCTACGCGAGCTGTGTCAGGAGATGCACAATCTTTACGTCAGCTTTGACGTTAAGGACCTGCAAAAGGCGATGTTCCGCAAAGAGAGTTTGCCGCAAGTGGTGATGAACCCGCAGGACGCCAACAGCGAGTTTATTCGCGGTAATGTTGAGCTGGTGCGCATCAGCGAAGCGGAAGGGCGCATTGCCGCTGAAGGCGCGCTGCCGTATCCACCGGGCGTGCTGTGCGTGGTGCCGGGGGAAGTGTGGGGCGGTGCGGTACAGCGTTATTTCCTGGCGCTGGAAGAGGGCGTGAACCTGCTGCCGGGCTTTTCGCCGGAGCTTCAGGGGGTGTACAGCGAGAAGGATGCTGACGGTATCAGCCGGTTGTACGGCTATGTACTGAAATAAAACGGGCCCCTCATCCCGCAGATGAGGGGGTTATGCGGCGCTGCGTCGGTACATACGGCGCGGGTGTCCAATCTTGCCATACAGCATTTCCACGCTTAAAAAGCCCGCTTCTACACAGTGTTCCAGGTATCGGCGGGCGGTGGTTTTACTCAAACCCGTTTCGCTGACCACTTCATCCACAGAGAAGCAGTGTGCGGCCTGGTCGTTAAACAGCTTTCGCACCAATTCCAGCGTTTTCTCCTCAATGCCTTTACTGCCGCTGTCCTGACGATAATTTTTGGCCTGGAGTTGGTAGAGCGAATCGACGTTCTGCTGGTCGACGATTTTCCATACCCGTTGCTGCTCGGCGAACTGCACAAAGCGTTCCAGTGATTGGCTCAGACGCTTCCACGATACCGGCTTGAGGATGTAGTCAAAGGCGCCGTTACGAATCGCCAGGCTACAGGTGTTCATGTCGCTGGCGGCGGTAATGAAAATGACCGAGCAGTTGGCCTGCACCAGCATGGGGTTGCTGATGAGCGTAATGCCTTTACCGTCAGGCAGATAGTTATCCAGCAGCAATAGCTGCGGCTGCTTGCTCTTGAGCTGTGCCTGAGCGTCCGCCAGTGAAGGGGCGATACCGACGAGCCGCAGGCGCGGGTGCTTGCTGATAAGCTCCGCGTGTAGCTGCGCCAGTTCATGTTCATCTTCAACGATCAGTACATCGATAAGTTCATGTTGCATAGTCGGTATCTTCCAATTCCTGTGAGGTACATCTGACCGTTCCCGTTGCAGGAATAAACAGTGAGAAAATCGTGCCGCGTGGCGTGTTATCGGCAACTTCGATTAAACCGCCAGCCTGGGTGACATAGCTTTCGATCAGATACAGCCCAATCCCGTGATCGCCCTGCGTTTTGGTGGTGATCCCGCGTTCAAATATCCGCTCGCGGATCTCCGGTTTAATGCCGATCCCCTGATCGGCAACCTCGATAATTAACTCTCGATCGTTCAGCTTGATCATCACTTCTACGGGTTCATGCGGAATCGGGGCGCGCTGCGTGGCTTCGATGGCGTTATCCAGCAGATTACCAATAATGGAGATGACCTCGGACTCCGTCAGCGGGACAAACGGCCTGTCCATCAGGCAACCTGGGTCAAAGCGTAACGCTACGCCTTTTTCACGGGCGCGAGCAGCTTTCCCCAGCAGCAGGCCACACATTGTTGGTGAGCTAAAGCGTGAGGAGATAAAGTCTAGCAGTTCCTGGGCGTGCTCTGACTGGGCCTGGATAAAGCGAATGGCCTCATCGTAGCGCTCCATATGCAGTAGCCCGGAGAGGGTGGTCATTCGGTTGAGCTGTTCGTGGCGCATGATGCGCAGGTTATCAACGTAGCGCTTCACCTGGCTTAGCTGCGCGCTGAGAGAGTCAATTTCGTTGCGATCGCGGAAGGTTATCACCCAACCCTGAAGCGAATTCTCCATCATGATCCTTACGCGGCTGGCGATCACCGTCAGATCGTTAAAATGGCAGATCTCATCGTGCGTGTCCTGCTTTAGCATGGTGTTGCGGTTGAAGAACGGCATCGGGGTAATGACGTCGCTAATTAGCTGTCCCCGCAGCCGACGCGCCGGAAGGCTAAGGCCCAGCAGCTTTCTGGCTGCCTGGTTAATCACCTCGATACGCAGGTTATCGTCCATGGCGATAACGCCTTCGTAGATAGACTCCATCATCGCCTTTTGCTGGCGTACCAGCAGCCCTATCTCGCGGGGTTCCAGGGAGAAAATCTGCTTTTTAATACTGCGGGTGAAGAACCACGAGAAGATGAACAGCGCCAGCAGCAGCAGGACGGCGGCAATCAGGATATTCACCACCTTGTTGACGGTGATGCTGTCGAGATAGCTGGTGAGGTAGCCGACGGAGACAATCCCTATCACTTTGCCCTGGTCATCAAAAATAGGCGCTTTGCTGCGCAGCGAAATGCCTAACCCGCCCTGGCGAATCGTGGTGGTGCTTTTACCCCGCAACACCTCTTCGTTATCACCGCCGACCAGCGTGGTGCCTACGCGATCGTTAAATACTGAATGAAATAGATGCCGGCCTTCATTGTCGCCAATGACAATAAAGCTGGCGTCGCTGCGCGCGGCTAATCGTTGCATAAAATCATGGATGGCAGGAATATTTTTATCGGCAACCTGTTTACGCAAACTCGGGATGATGGCAATTTCTTCCGCCTGTATTTTGGCGCGGCCGCTCATCTCTTGATAGAGCTGTCGGCCCATATCGATATAATAATAGCTACCCAGCAGCGCAAAAAGCACCGAGAAAAAGGCAACCAGCGAAATAAACAGTTTTATCTGGAATGATACTTTCATTACTCTCACGCAGGGCCGCAATAGATACCGCCAATATATCATCTTTTTTGACGATGCCAGCCTGTTTGCCGGAAACTTGTGATCCCTTGCACAGCCGCCCCCTGACAGGTATTTTTCTGAAAAGCGGGTTTAATTAAGGTTAAATTAATAAATGTTATTTATTTGTGCAATTTAGAAAAGAAACCATAAAAACCACNCNTATAAATAAGGAGTTAATCACATTAAATAAAAGAAACCATTAAAACCATAGGTGCCATTAAAACTTCGGTTTTAATATGCTTTTACTCACATAAAGTAAGCCTTTAAGCCCTTAGGCTAAACACACAAAATAACCAAAAGGGCTTCATTATGAGCACAACTGATGATTCATTCTCTGTTACCCACGATCCGATAGAAATTCAGCGTCCGGCGCTTAAAGAACGCTGGTGGCATATTATGGACACCTGGAAAGTTGGCATTATTCCACTGCCGCTGTTTTTGCTGGCTGGAGTACTTATCGCGATTGATTGTCTGGGCGGCAAGCTGCCGAGCGATATCGTGGTGATGGTTGCGACGCTGGCGTTTTTTGGTTTTGCCTGCGGCGAGTTCGGTAAGCGTCTGCCGATTGTCGGTAAGCTCGGTGCTGCAGCGATATGCGCCACCTTTATTCCTTCGGCAATGGTCTATTACGGCCTGCTACCGGACGTGGTGGTGGAGTCGACCACCAAATTCTATAAATCGACCAACATTCTCTATCTCTATATCTGCTGCATTATCGTCGGCAGCATTATGAGCATGAACCGTACGGTGCTGATTCAGGGCTTCCTGCGCATCTTCTTCCCGATGCTGTGCGGAGAAATCGTCGGCATGATTGTTGGCATGGGCGTGGGGATGGCGCTGGGTCTTGAGCCGTTCCAGATCTTCTTCTTTATCATTCTACCGATTATGGCGGGCGGTGTCGGTGAAGGCGCGATTCCGTTGTCTATCGGTTACGCCACCTTGCTGCATATGGATCAGGGCGTGGCGCTCGGTCGCGTACTGCCGATGGTCATGCTCGGCGGCCTGACAGCCATTATCATCTCTGGCTGCCTTAACCAACTGGGTAAACGCTATCCGCACCTGACCGGTGAAGGCCAGCTGATGCCAAACCGCGCTAACGCGGATACGCAATCTTCGCAGCCAACGGTATCCGGTAAAACCGACGTTACCACCATCGCTTCCGGCGCGCTGCTGGCGGTACTGCTCTACATGCTGGGGATGCTGGGCCACAAACTGATTGGCCTGCCAGCGCCGGTTGGCATGCTGTTTATGGCTGTCCTGGTGAAGCTGTGCAACGCCGCCTCTCCGCGTCTGCTGGAAGGCTCTCAGGTGGTTTACAAATTCTTCCAGACCTCCGTGACCTACCCAATTCTGTTTGCCGTGGGCGTGGCTATCACTCCGTGGCAGGAGCTGGTTAACGCTTTCACCGTCAGCAACCTGCTGGTTATCGTCAGCACCGTTTCGGCGCTGGTCGCCACTGGCTTCTTTGTCGGTAAAAAAATCGGCATGCACCCGATTGATGTCGCCATCGTCTCCTGCTGCCAGAGCGGGCAGGGCGGTACCGGTGATGTGGCCATTCTGACAGCCGGTAACCGTATGAGCCTGATGCCGTTCGCACAGATTGCAACCCGTATCGGTGGGGCGATTAACGTCTCTATCTCGCTGCTGGTACTGGGCAACTTCCTCGTTTAATCAGGACTGAATAATGAAACTCGCAAGCTTTATCTATCAGGGCGTACGCAGCTACGGCATCGTAAAGACCCAGGGGATGATTGATTTAGGCCGCCGTCTGGGCGACCGCTACGCTGACCTGAAGGCGCTGCTGGAGGGCAACGGGCTGGCGGACGCCACGCGCTATCTTAATGATGCGGTGGATGTACCGATGGACGCCGCGACCTTTTTACCGGTGATTGAGCACCCGGAAAAGATCCTCTGCGTGGGCATGAACTACGCCGAAAAACGCAAAGAGTTTGACCAGCATAACCCCGCGCCGACGCTGTTTGTCCGCTTCCCGGATTCCCAGACGGCGCATAACGCGCCGGTATTGAAGCCACGTCATTCGCGTGAGTTTGACTACGAAGGCGAGCTGGCAGTGATTATCGGTAAGGGCGGCGAGAACATCAGCCGTGAAGACGCGCTGCGTCACGTTGCGGGCTATAGCTGCTATATGGATGGCTCCGCCCGTGACTGGCAGCACACGTGGTTTACCGCGGGAAAAAACTGGCGTCAGACCGGGGCGTTCGGCCCGTGGATGACCACGGCGGATGAAATTCCTGACCCACACCAGCTTGCCATCCGCACCTGGCTGAACGGCCGCATGGTGCAGGACGACAACACCAGCAGCATGATCCACAAGGTGGCGGAACTGATTGAATATATCAGCACCTTCACCCGCCTGAGCCCTGGCGATGTGATCATCACCGGCTCCCCAGGCGGCGTCGGCAAAAAGCGTAACCCGCCGCTGTTTATGCAGGAAGGCGATCGCATTGAGGTGGAAATTGAGCATATCGGCCACCTCAGCAACATCATCATGGAAGCGCCAGCGAACACGCTGACGGCAGCGCACTAAGTAAGGCGGCACGATGTACACGCAACCCACTTTCGATTTCCGGGTTACCCAGGTAGCGGAACATCCGGAACGTTTAGATTCGATTCGTTCGCTGCTGGTTGATAGCGGTCTTGGCATGGACAGCGACATCTCGCTGTTTGTTGAAGCCTGGTCCGGGAAAACGCTGGTGGGCTGTGCAGGTCTGGCGGCGAACGTTATCAAATGCGTGGCGGTTGATGAACGCCAGCGCGGCGCCAACCTGAGTGCCCGTCTGCTGGCTGAGGTGGAGAACGTGGCGCTGGCCTTGGGCCATTTCCACCTGTTCCTCTGCACGCGTCCCTGCAACAAGGAGCGCTTTGCCCGTAGCGGTTTCTGGCCCATTGCCCAAAGCGGTAACAACGCGGTGCTGATGGAAAACACCCCGCAGGGGATCCAGCGTTACTGCCGCGCGCTCAGCCAGAAACGCAGGCCGGGGGAAAAGGTGGGAGCCATCGTGATGAACGCGAATCCGTTCACCCTCGGCCACCGTCATCTGGTGGAAACGGCGGCGGCGCAGTGTGACTGGTTGCACCTGTTTGTGGTACGCGAGGACGCATCGTTCTTCCCGTTCCTGGCCCGTCTGGAAATGGTGCGGGCAGGCGTGGCGCATCTGCCCAACGTCACTGTGCATGAGGGCTCGCAGTACATCATCTCCCGCGCCACTTTCCCGGCCTACTTCCTGAAAGAGTCCGGCAAAGTGCAGCAGGCGTGGAGCGAAATCGACGTGCTGTTATTTCGCAATAACATCGCTCCGACGCTGGGTATTACCCATCGTTTCATCGGCTCTGAACCCTTTTGCGATGTCACCCGGCAGTACAACCAGACGCTGCACGCACTGCTGGAGGGCGACATCACGGTGGTGGAGATACCGCGCATTAAGGTTACGGGAAACGCCATCTCGGCATCGGAAGTGCGCCGCTTACTGAAAACGCAGCAATTTTCTCGAATCCGGGACATTGTCCCGGCATCCACTTTCGCGCATTTAGAAGCGCATTACAGTGCGGAAGTTGCATAACTATCAGGACTAAATCATGAAAATCGTAAGGGAGGCGCTGGCCGGAACGCAGGAGTCCAGCGACCTGATGGTGAAAATCGCCCCCGCCGACGGCGAGCTGGAGATTGTCATCCACAGTGAAGTGATGAAGCAGTTTGGCGAGCAGATTCGCCAGATCGTAGCAGAGACCCTGCGCACGATGGGCGTGAAGCAGGGGCTGGTTATCGTCGAAGACAAAGGCGCGCTGGACTGTGTTATCCGCGCCCGTCTGCAAAGCGCGGTGCTGCGCGCAACGGATGCGCAGCAAATTGCCTGGGAGAAACTGTGATGAGTAAACTTCGCCGCAGTATGTTGTTCCTGCCGGGCGCCAATGCCGCCATGCTTTCCACCGCGTTTATCTATCGCCCCGACTCCATCATGTTCGACCTCGAAGATGCGGTGGCTCTGCGTGAGAAAGACACCGCGCGTTTGCTGGTCTTCCATGCCCTGCAGCATCCAATGTATCAGGACATTGAAACCGTTGTGCGCATCAACCCGCTCAGCACGCCGTTTGGCCTGCTGGATCTGGAAGCGGCGGTTCGTGGCGGCGTTGACGTGATTCGCCTGCCGAAAACTGATACCTCGGACGATATTTTCGAGCTGGAAGGCCACCTTGAGCGCATTGAACGTGAGTGCGGGCGCGAAGTGGGCTCCACCCGGGTAATGGCAGCCATTGAATCGGCGATTGGCGTAATTAACGCCGTGGCGATTGCCCGCAGCTCTCCGCGGCTTATCGGCATTGCGCTGGCGGCATTTGACTATGTGATGGACATGCAGACCGAACGCGGCGACGGCACCGAGCTGTTCTACGCCCGCTGCGCCGTGCTGCACGCCGCGCGCGCCGCTCATATTGATGCCTTCGATGTGGTGTGGTCAGACGTTAACGATGAAGCCGGCTTCCTGCGGGAAGTGGAGCTGATCCGCAAGATGGGCTTTAACGGCAAATCGCTGATTAATCCACGACAGATTGACCTCTTACATAACGCCTACGCGCCAACGCAGCAGGAAGTTGACCATGCGAAACGGGTGATTGAAGCCGCGGAAGAGGGCGAGCGTAACGGGCTGGGCGTCGTATCGCTCAACGGCAAAATGGTGGATGCGCCGATTATTGACCACGCTCAGCGGGTGCTGGAACGCGCGGCGGCTTCCGGGGTGCGTCGTTAAGGATAAAACAATGAATCAGACAGAACTTCTTCACGAAAATTTCCCCCATCTGCGGGCGCTTCAACCTTTTGATACGGCGCACAGCACTACGCCATGGTTGGGCGATATCGAGGCCAAACATCACCGCAAGCTGTGCGACTCGGTCGAGCGGGCTGTGACGCGTTGCGGCCTTAAAGACGGCATGACCATTTCGTTCCATCACGCATTCCGCGAAGGCGACCGGGTGATTAATAACGTGGTGGCGAAACTTGCACAGATGGGCTTTAAGAACCTGACGCTGGCCTCAAGCTCGCTGATGACCTGCAACGACGCGCTGATTGAGCATATCGAAAGCGGCGTGATTACCCGCATCTACACCTCCGGCATGCGCGGCAAGCTGGCGGATGCCATCTCCCACGGGTTGATGGACGAGCCGGTACAAATCCACTCACACGGCGGTCGCGTGAAGCTGCTACAGGACGGTGAATTGCAGATAGACGTCGCGTTTCTCGGCGTACCGTGCAGCGATGAGTTTGGCAACGCCAACGGCACGCACGGCAAGTCCTGCTGCGGTTCACTGGGCTACGCCATGGTCGACGCGCATTTTGCCCGCAAGGTGGTGCTGTTGACCGAAGAACTGGTGCCGTTCCCGAATATGCCCGCCAGCCTGGTGCAGGATCAGGTTGATTACATTGTGCAGGTTGAGAGCGTCGGCGACCCGGCGAAAATCAGCGTTGGCGCGGCGCGCGTCACCAGTAACCCGCGCGAGCTGAAAATTGCCCGCGATGCGGCGGAGGTTATTGAGCACTCCGGCTACTTCAAACCGGGCTTCTCCATGCAGACCGGCTCCGGTGCGGCGGCAACCGCCTGTACCCGCTTTATGGAAGAGAAGATGGAGCGTAGCGGCGTGACTGCTCGCTTTGCGCTCGGCGGTATTACCGGTAGCTTGGTGGATCTGCATGAAAAAGGGCTGATCGAAAAACTGCTCGATACCCAATGCTTTGACGGCCAGGCGGCGGCGTCGCTGGCACGTAACCCGAACCACGTGGAGATCTCGACCAACGTCTACGCCAACCCCGGCAGCAAGGCGGCCTGCTGCGACCAGCTTGATGTGGTTATCCTCAGCGCGCTGGAGATTGACGTCGACTTCAACGTGAATGTGATCACCGGTTCCGACGGTGTCATGCGCGGTGCGTCCGGTGGGCACTGTGACGTTGCCGCCGCGGCGAACCTGACCATCGTGGTGGCCCCGCTGCTGCGTAGCCGCATTCCGACGGTAGTGAAGCGAGTGACCACGCGTCTGACGCCGGGGGAAAGCATTGATGTGCTGGTCACCGACCATGGCATCGCGGTGAATCCGGCGCGTCCGGAGATCCGTGAACGGCTGGTAGTGGCCGGGCTGAAGGTGGTGGATATCGAAACCCTGTATGACCGCGCGGTCTCGCTAACCGGCCTGCCGAAGCCGATTGAATTTACCGATAAAATTGTCGGGGTAATCCGCTATCGCGACGGTAGCGTGATTGACACAGTACGTCAGGTGAAGGAGTAGCATTATGACCACCGTGACACCCGTGCAGGCGGGTGTCAGCCTGGAGGCGCTGCTGGCGGCGAAAGAGAGCCGCGCGGCGCGTCAGGCTGACTGGCTAACGCATTATCAACAACCGATTATTTCCCTTACTCTGGTGACGCCGGGGGCGGTTAAAAACAGCCTGCGCTATCGCAATACCATGGGCGTGGCGCTGCAGATGTGCGATCAACTGCTGTGGCAAAATGGCTGGCAGGTATTGGATCGCCAGGTCTTCTGGCTGCCTACCGGGCCGGAAGCTATGTGGTGCGTGGCGCATCAGGCGCCGGAAATCAAAGCCCGCTGTGCGGCGCTGGAACAGAGCCATCCGCTAGGGCGGCTGTGGGATCTCGACGTTATCTGCCCACGGGCCGGACACGTGGGACGGCTATCGTTGGGGAGTCATATGCGACGCTGTCTTATCTGCGATGAACCGGCCCACGCCTGCTCTCGCTCGCGTAAGCATCCGCTCGAGCAGGTAGTTGGCTGCGTGGAGAAGATGATTGATGACTGGTTTATTCGCGACTAAATCCAACGCCACGTGCATCGCGGCGCTCGCGGAAGAGGCGCTGTGGCAGGAGCTTGAGCTCACGCCAAAGCCGGGGCTGGTGGATAAATACAACAACGGCGCGCACCGGGATATGGACCACGCGCTGTTTGTTCGCAGCATTGCCGCCATTTCTCCGTGGTTCCCTCGGTTTGCGGAGCTGGGGGATAAGCACGCGCATAGTCCTGCCAGCGAGCAGCTGCGAATGATTCGCCCGATGGGCATCGCCTGTGAGCAGGCTATGTACGCGGCAACTGGCGGCGTGAACACCCATAAGGGCGGTATTTTCGCGCTGGGGCTGCTTTGTTTTGCCGCAGGAAGATTGGGTGAGGTCAACCCGCAGCGGTTGTGCAGTGAAGTGAGTGATATCTGCCGTGGCCTGGTTGCGCGAGAGCTTGCAGCGCGTTCATCGCAGGCGACCGCGGGCGAACGTCAGTTTCATAAGTTTGGCCTGACCGGCGCGCGTGGCGAAGCAGAGAGCGGATTCGCCACGGTTCGCAAGGCGCTGGCGGGTTGGAATCGTCGTCATCTGCACGCGCTGCTGCTGCGTTTAATGGCGGTGAACCCGGACAGCAATCTGGTCTCGCGCGGTGGGATGAACGGCCTGCGCTACGTACAGGATTACGCCCAGAATTTACTGGAGAATGGCTGGGATGAGGGCGCGCTGATAGCAATGGATAACGCGCTGATTACGCGAAATTTAAGCCCCGGCGGCAGCGCCGATTTACTGTCTGTAGGATGGGTGCTATCGAGGATGTAGTAGCCCGGCCGAGCAAAGCGACGCCGGGACTGCTCGCTGCTTGAACCCGGCGTCGCTTTGCTCGGCCGGGCTACGTTACGTTAGTGGGCGACCGTCTGTACACCGGCAGGCGTACGCTCATGTTTATATTTAAACAGCCCAACAAATGCTACCGCCAGCACCAGCGAGTAGCCGGCGAAAATCAGCCATACGCTCTGCCAGTCGGTAATACCGTCTACGGTGTACATCTCCACCACTTTCCCGCTCGCCATGCCGCCGAGAATGCAGCCGAAGCCGTTGGTCATCATCAGGAACATACCCTGCGCGCTGGCGCGAATTTCCGGGCGGACTTCTTTCTCAACGAATACCGAACCGGAGATGTTGAAGAAGTCGAAGGCGCAGCCGTAAACAATCATCGACAGTACCAGCAGTACGGTGCCGAACGGCGTCGGGTCGCCGTAGGCGAACAGGCCGAAGCGCAGCATCCACGCGAAGATACTAATCAGCATCACGTTCTTGATACCGTAACGGCTTAAGAAGAACGGAATGGTGAGGATGAACAGCGTCTCGGAGATTTGTGAAATCGACATCATCACCGAGGCGTGCTGCACGATAAAACTGGTGGCAAACAGCGGATCTTTATCAAAGCTGTGCAGGAAGGTGTTGCCGAACATGTTGGTGATCTGCAGTTCCGCGCCCAGCATCATGGAGAAGATAAAGAAGATCGCCATGCGTTTGTTTTTAAACAGCGCAAAGGCGTCCAGCCCCAGCATGCTGCTCCAGCTTTGTTTCTGCTGCTGGTTAGAAACGGGAATGTGCGGCAGTGTCAGAGTGAACAGCACCAGCACGACCGACAGCGCAGCGCCAATGTACAGCTGCATATGGCTCAGCTCGAAGCCGGAGAAGCTCACCGCCCACATCGCCAGAATAAAGCCGATGGTGCCCCAGATACGGATTGGCGGGAAGTCGGTAACGATGTCCATGCCCGCCGATTTCAGGCGGTAGTAGGAGATGGTGTTAATCAGGCCCAGCGTTGGCATATAGGCCAGCGAGTTAAGCAGAATAACGAAGAACATCGCCCCCGGCGTGGTGACTTCGGCGGCCATAAATAACGTTCCTGCCCCCACCAGGTGACAAAATGCATAGACCCACTTGGCGCTAATCCATTTATCCGCCACGATGCCCAGCAGCGTTGGCATAAAGACGGCGGCGATACCCAGTGAGCTGTACACCGCGCCGATAGAGGCACCATCGAACTTCAGCGTTACAAACATGTACGAGCCCAGCGTGGTTAGCCAGCTCCCCCACAGGCAGAACTGCAGGAAGGACAGTATCTTAAGCTGCAGCTTTAAATTCATGTTAATTTCCTCACAAATAGGACCGGACAGGCGTTCGCGTAATAACATCCGAAGGCATTATTTGTGCTGATTCTATCAATGGCTGTGATGAGACATTGTTAAGCGCCGCAAAAAATTGCAATTATTTTTACTTTGCACAACGAAATAGTGACAAAACTAACATTTCTGTAGGAAATTCAGGCGGGGAAGCCGCTTCATCCTGGGAATATCGGGAAGAAGCGGCTGCGTTTGTGAGAATTGTTACTTACGACGATAGCTTTTTTGCGCCGTATTCACCTTGTAGAGATAGCGACGCGATTCCGCCGACGGATGGCGGGTGGTCAGCGTCTGATAGACGTCCCCTGGCGACATGCTGTTAATGATGTTCGCCGCCTGCACCTTATCGTTAGAGAAGACGCGCAGCACGCTGCCCGCGCCGCCGTTATAGGCGGTAATCACCGCATAGCGGCGTGACGTTGGGTTGTCGATACCGCTAAGGTAGATATTGTTGAGGATCGCCAGATAGGCGGTCCCGGTATCGATGTTGCTGGCCGGATCGAACAGGAAGCTACGGCTTGGCGTGCCGGATTTCCCCTGCGAGCGGAAGACGTCTTTCCCGGCGGTATGCTGCACCACCTGCATCAGCCCCATCGCGTCGGAACGGCTGACCGCATACGGGTTGAAGGACGATTCAGTCTGCATAATCGCCAGAATCAACGATTCGTCGATGCCGTATTTGCGTGAAGCCTGCCGCACCATACCCAGATATTTGTGCGCACGTTTATCAAGGTGGTTCGGCACCAGATTAATGGTCACGCTATAAATAATGTGCAGGCCATTGCTGCGTTTTTTCATCCGTGTTTGCAGCAGATAGTCGGCGAAGCGCGCGGCGCGCCACTCCCAGCGAATAGCCTCGCCGGTGTTATCGACCACCTGGCCGTACAGGAACGGCTCTTTGGAAATCTGAATGTCGTCGGCGTCGGAGTAAAGGTCGACCGAGCTGGGGTCGTCACCCATCAGCAGCGTGGTGATGATGGCCTGGCGCAGGCGCGCAGCGGGGTCGGTACCGGCGATGGTCTCGACGGTAATGGTACCGTCATCGAAGTTGATATGGCTACGCGTCTGGTAGCCATCGGTGTATTTAACGTAGTCTTTCGGCCCGGCGATCAGAACTTCGTTAAACCCCCAGATGTTTTCAATATTATGGGCGAACTGACCCATCAGAATGTCAAAACCGTTGGTGTCTTTTACCCAGGCTTCATTGTAGGCATCGCCCTTTTTTGAACCCGAGCAGGAAACAAGCAACGGCGCTATCAATGCCAGTGCAAATATTCTTTTTTTCATCATTCCGGGAGCGCGTGTTGTTGTTGTCTTAAAGGGCCGTCGGGCCCTTACTGTTTTTCTGGCGGCGTGTAGCCTTCAATGTGCACATCTTTGCCTTCAAACAGGAAGTTGACCATTTCTTCTTCCAGAAGCTTACGGTGCTCCACATTCATCATATTGAGTTTCTTTTCATTGATGAGCATGGTTTGCTTATGCTGCCACTGCTTCCAGGCTTCTTTCGAAATCTCGTTATAGATGCGCTTTCCCAGCTCGCCGGGGTAGAGCTGGAAATCCTGTCCTTCGGCGTCGCGCTGCAGGAAAGTACAAAAAATGGTTCTGCTCATAATCAATCCTCTTATTTCGCCGCTCGTTAAACGAGTGAATCGGCGCGTAACTGCTGCAACAGGCGCTCAACCGGTGCGGCCAGCCCAACGACGGGCGGCTGGGCTAAGTTATACCAGAGAGCGCTGCCTTCATCCATGCATGAGGCGAATGAGGACACACTAAGCCACATAGGCACAATGTCCAGATGGAAATGACTGAAAGTGTGGCGGAAAGCGGTAAGCTGGGTCAGCTTGTCTGCCGGAATCTGCCGCTCGGCCAGCCAGTCGCGCAGCGCCGCTTCATCGGCAAACTGCGGGAAACAGTATAGACCGCCCCACAGGCCGCTAGGCGGGCGCTGCTGTAAAAACACCTCGCGGTCGTGCTGCATCATCAGAAAATAGCCGGTACGCTCGGGGATGGTCTGCTTCGGTTTTTTACCCGGATACTGCGCCCAACTGCCGTTGGCGGCGGCGATGCAGCCTTTTTCCAGCGGGCAGAGCGAGCACTTGGGTTTTGAGCGGGTACACACCATCGCGCCCAGATCCATCATCGCCTGATTAAAACGCGAAACGCCATTGGCAGGAGTGACCTGTTCGCTGATCTCCCACAGCCGTTTTTCGACCTCTTTTTTCCCCGGCCAGCCGTCCACTGCATAACAACGCGCCAGCACGCGCTTTACGTTGCCGTCGAGAATGGGAAAGTGTTTACCGAGCGACAGCGATAAAATCGCCCCGGCGGTAGAACGGCCTACGCCGGGCAGCGCCGCCACTTCGTCAAACGTTTCCGGAAAACGGCCATGGTGCAGCGTGGCAACCTGCTGAGCGGCCTTGTGCAGGTTACGCGCGCGGGCGTAGTAGCCCAGGCCGGTCCACAGATGCAGGACGTCGTCCAGCGGCGCGTTAGCGAGGTCGGTGACGGTGGGAAAGCGTGACATAAAACGCTCAAAATAAGGGATAACTGTGGCAACCTGAGTTTGTTGCAGCATCACCTCAGACAGCCATACTTTGTAGGGCGTCTTTTCAATTTGCCAGGGCAGGGTTTTACGCCCGTATTTGTCGTACCAGTCCAGCACCTGGGCTGAAAATTGAGACGCTTGCATAGTCAAAACCGTGCTTCCGATATCGTGCGATTAGGGTGCCAGATTGCAGCACAGCGGTACTATGCTGTAAACAGGAACTTTCCGGTGCTTGCATCCGGCAACTAACTTTGGATAATGCCCGTTTCCCGAACACTCTCACAAGCAGACTTATTTTTATGAAGAACGACGTCATTTCACCGGATTTTGATGAAAACGGCCGCCCGCTGCGCCGCATTCGTAGTTTTGTTCGTCGCCAGGGGCGACTGACCAAAGGGCAGGAACACGCGCTGGAAAACTACTGGCCGGTGATGGGCGTTGAGTTCAGCGAAGAGCCTGTCGATTTCGCCGCGCTGTTTGGCCGCGATGCGCCGGTCACTCTGGAGATTGGTTTTGGTATGGGAGCTTCGCTGGTGGCGATGGCCAAAGCGCGCCCGGAGCAGAACTTCCTCGGGATTGAAGTGCACTCACCGGGTGTGGGCGCGTGCCTGGCCTCGGCGCATGAAGAGGGTGTCGATAACCTGCGCGTGATGTGTCACGATGCGGTAGAAGTCCTGCACAAGATGATCCCGGACAACTCCCTGAACATGGTGCAGCTCTTTTTCCCTGACCCGTGGCATAAAGCGCGTCATAATAAACGCCGTATCGTTCAGGTGCCGTTTGCCCAGTTCGTGAAAAGCAAGCTCAAGCTGGGCGGCGTCTTCCACATGGCAACCGACTGGGAACCCTATGCGGAACATATGCTGGAAGTGATGTCCTCCATTGAAGGGTATCAGAACCTGTCTGAGACTCAGGATTACGTACCGCGCCCGGATTCGCGCCCGGTAACCAAATTTGAACAGCGTGGTCATCGTCTTGGCCACGGCGTATGGGACTTAATGTTCGAGAGGGTGAAATAAATGGCAAAGAATCGTAGCCGTCGTTTGCGTAAAAAAATGCACATCGATGAATTTCAGGAAATCGGCTTCTCCGTAGCCTGGCGTTTCCCGGAAGGCACCAGCGAAGAACAGATCGATCAGGTTGTTGATCAGTTTATCGATGAAGTGATCGAGCCGAACAAGCTGGCGTTTGACGGCAGCGGCTATCTGGCCTGGGAAGGTCTGATTTGCACCCAGGAAGTGGGCAAGTGCACCGAAGAACATCAGGCGCTGGTCCGCAAGTGGCTGGAAGACCGCAAGTTTGAAGAAGTGCGCACCAGCGAACTTTTTGACGTTTGGTGGGACTAAATAAGCATACGGGGCCAGCATTTGCTGGCCCGATTTGTACTGAGGGAAAGTTATGATGCGCAAAACGCTGCTGACGGCAGTACTCTCGTTCACGGCGATGACCGCCCACGCTGACTACCAGTGCAGCGTTACGCCACGCGATGACGTGGTGCTTAAGCCGCAAACCGTGCAGGTGCAAGGTGAAAACGGCAATCTTATTATTACCCCCAACGGCGATGTCACCTACAACGGCAAGGCGTATACGTTAACGCCGGCCCAGCGTGAACAGGCCAAAGATTATCAGACCGAGCTGCGCAGCGCGCTGCCGTGGATCGACGATGGCGCACGCAGCCGGGTAGAAAAAGGCCGCGTGGCGCTGGATAAAATTATCGCCAAAGAAGTGGGCGAGAGCAGCAATATGCGCGGTCGCCTGACCAAGCTCGATGCGCAGCTCAAAGAACAGATGAACCGCATTATTGAGCATCGTAGCGATGGCTTAACCTTCCACTATAAAGCCATCGATCAGGTACGCGCCGACGGCCAGCAGCTGGTCAATCAGGCGATGGGCGGCATTCTGCAAGACAGCATTAACGAGATGGGCGCCAAAGCGGTGCTGAAAGGCGGCGGTAACCCGCTACAGGGCGTGCTGGGCAGCCTTGGCGGCCTGCAAACCGCGATTCAGAACGAGTGGAAAAACCAGGAAGCGGATTTCCAGGCGTTTGGTAAAGACGTATGCAGCCGCGTGGTGTCGCTGGAAGACAGCCGCAAAGCGCTGGTCGGTACGTTGAAGTAGTCATAAACCATCATTGAAAAAGCCGCCAGTCAGTTAACTGGCGGCTTTTTTTTTGCGCAATATAGGCTGTTACATCAGCCCCAGCAGTTGCGGAATAAACAGCGAGATTTGCGGGATGTAGGCGATCATCATCAGCGCAATCAGCAACGCGGCGTAGAAGGGCAGCAGCGGCTTGATTAACTGCTGGATCTTCACCCCGGAGATAGAGCAGCCGACAAACAGCGCGCTGCCCACCGGCGGCGTCAGCAGGCCGATGCACAGGTTGGCGACCATCATGATGCCGAAGTGTACCGGATCCATGCCCAGGTCCTGGGCGATCGGCAGGAAGATCGGCGTGAAGATCAGTACCGCAGGCGTCATATCCATAAAGATGCCGACGATCAACAGCACAATGTTAATCAGCAGCAGGATCACCAGCGGATTCTCCGAGATCCCCATCAGCGTGTCGCTGATCATGTAGGGAATATCCGCATTGGTCATCGCCCACGACATACCGACGGAAAAGCCGATCAACAGCAGTACGATGGAGGTTGTGACCACCGACTCGAGGATCAGTTTCGGCAGATCGCGCCACTTCACTTCGCGATAGATAATCACCGACAGGATAAAGGTATAAACCACCGCGATGGCCGACGCTTCGGTGGCGGTGAAAATACCGCCCAGAATCCCGCCCATCACGATAATCACCAGCAGCAGGCTCGGCAGGGCGTCGAAGAAGGCTTTCGCCGCCTGGGCGCAGGTTGGGCGCTCGGAAACCGGGTAGCCGCGGCGCTTCGCGATAATCGCGCAGACCACCATGATCGCCAGGCCCATCAGAATCCCTGGCAGATAGCCCGCCATAAACAGCGAGGCCACCGACACGCCGCCCGCAGTCAGCGAGAAGACGATCAGCACGTTAGACGGCGGAATCAGCAGCCCGGTAATGCACGACGAGACGTTAACCGCCGTGGAAAACGCGGGGTCATAACCCTTTTTGGTCTGAATCGGGTGCAGGGTGCCGCCCACCGCCGCCGCCGCGGCTACCGCCGAACCGGAGATGGAACCGAACATCATGTTGGCGAGGACGTTGACGTGGCCCAGCGAGCCGGGAACGCGGCCCACCATCACCTGCGCGAGGTTAATCAAGCGGATGGCGATACCGCCGCTGTTCATCAGCGTCCCGGCGAAGATAAAGAACGGAATCGCCAGCAGGGCAAAGTTGTCCAGACCGTTGGCAAGACGCTGAGAGACGGTAATGACGGCGATATCCCACGGAAACATCAGCAGCATTGAGGCAACGGTCGCGATGCCGATAGAGAACGAAATCGGCACGCCGATAAATACCAGCACGAAGAAAGCGCCAAACAGCGTTAAAGCAATATACCCGTCCATTAGCGCGCTCCTTCTGCGGACTGTTTCAGGCTAATCAGGCCGTTGGCGATAAACCACAGCGCGTAGAACATCATGATGAGGCCGGACAACGGCAGGATCAGATAGACGTAGCCCATCGGGATCTGCATCGCGGCGGAGACCTGTGCGGTGGCCAGGGTTTTGGCTATCAGCTTCAGGCCGCCGGTGACGATCACCGAGCCGGAGAAGAGAAAAATCAGCAGGTTAATCACCACGCCCAGCAGCGTTTGCTTACGTGGTTTGAGCGTCATGGCCAGCAGATCGATCGCCAGATGGCGCTGTGCGCCAACGGTATAGGCTGCGCCGAGCAGGCCAACCCAAATCATCAGAAAGCGCGCCAGCTCGTCCGTCAGCGTGCTGGGTTGGTTTAACACATAGCGACTGAATACCTGCCAGACGACGCAGACGACCAGCGCCACCATGACCGCGACGGAGAACGCGGCGATCGCGCGGTCCACCGCCTGTTTAGTGCGGGTAAAAATCATCGTTTGTTATCCTGGTGAAGGCGGGCCAGATGCTGGCCCGCAAGGGAATTACTCTGCGGCGGCTTCAAATTTGGCCAGCAGCGCGGCCTGTTTCGGATCTTTGTTGAAATCGTCAAACAGCGGTTGCACCGCAGCGCGGAACGGCGCCTTGTCGACTTTGACGATCTCGCCGCCCATGGCCTTCGCCTGAGCGCGCGTGTCAGCGTCGATTTTGTCCCACAGCTTCTGTTGGTAAACCTGCGAGTCGGTGGCCGCTTTCGCCAGAATTTGCTGCTGCTCCGGCGTTAGCTTGTCCCAGGTTTTGGTGGAGATCACCAGGAAGTCTGGAATAGAGGCGTGCTCATCTTCAGAGAAAACTTTGGCAATTTCAATATGACGTGTTTGCACCCACGATGGGACATTATTTTCCGCACCGTCAACCACGCCCTGCTGCATTGCGGTATAGACTTCACCGAATGAAATAGGTGTGGGTGAACCACCCATTAATTCAATCATTTTTATGGTGGTCGGGCTGGCCTGAACGCGAATTTTCAGCCCTTTTAAATCTTCTGGTTTAGTAATCGGTTTTTTGGCATAAAAACTACGGGTACCGGCAACATAAGCGGAAAGGGCGAAGAATCCTTTTTCTTTTGTTGAGTCCATAATTTCTTTGCCGACATCACCGAATACCACTTTATTAAAATGCGCCTGGTCTTTAAATAAGAACGGCAAATTATAAATGGCATAAACGTTGTCGAAAGATTCCAGATCGCTGGCGGAACCTTTGGTCATATCCAGCGCGCCGTTCTGTAATAGCTCCATGGTTTCACGTGCGCTGCCCATCTGGCTGCTTGGGTAAATACGGATGGTCATCTTGCCGTCAGACAGCTGCTTGACCTCTTTGGCCATTTCTTCAAAAGCCTGGTGTACCACGTGGCTACGCTCAAGGTTGTGCGCCAGTTTCAGCGTCACTTTTTCAGCCGCAGCGGCCCCAGCGGAAAACAACGCGAAAAGCGACGCACAGATTAGCGTTTTGCGAAAAAAGAGAGATTTCATTAATAGGCTCCATGCACATTCATTATTGTGGTCTATATCTAGAGGGACAGCGTTGAATTTCTGTATGACATATTATCCTGGTTGTCAGACAGCTTTAAGCTACCACTCTCACAATTTTCAGTTATCTGTGCATTAAATGCGGTTTTTGTGCGCTGGGTTATATTT
>NZ_JANEWH010000049.1:0-33336 GCF_028069715.1 Kluyvera sp. Awk 3
GGTTGGTATTTTATCCAATTAAGAATAAATTGGCTCGATGTTTAGGTATCCGATTTTGGACACCCTATGTAAATATAAAAAAATGTGGCAGAACAGTCGGTAAGGTATAGCAAAAAAAGAAAGGGATGCTTAAGGCGGTAATTGGGGGATTATTCTGTGGGCGCTGCTGCGTTCGCCAGAGCCTGAGCTGGAAGCGAACCCGGTTAGCTGACCGAACCACCCCGGCGGCGCTTCGCCTGACTGAACCGGGATGGTTCGAAAGCCTATCTCTCAAGCAGCTTTCGATGCACTTTCACTACCGCTTTCTTTATCCCGGCGGGCGTCTCTCCCTGAATACCCGGTTTATGCGGCTCGCCGGGGAAAAACACCGCAAACATCCCTGCCTGCAACGTAACCGACTGCTGCCCCGCAATCTCATCACACAGTTGGTAATCGTCTTCGCGGTGCCATTCATCACACTGACGGGCACTGTCAACAAGCCCGAATTCGATGCGCTCTTCTCCCGCAAGCAGGATCTGCACATCAATATATTCCGCGTGCAGCTCAGCCCGTTTAGCGTGCGCAGGTTGCGTCATAAACTGCATCACGTTCATAAAAATATCTTCCCCCTGCAAAGCGTGACGGCCCGGCTCACAGCGTTGCGGGTCCGCCTTCAGGGCCAGGGTCAGCGCCGCGAGCAGCGGTGAAGGTAACCCGGCACGCTCAGGGCAACGAATATCGCCAAAAATCATAAGATGTCCTCTTCTGCCAACATTGCCGCGCCAAGTAACCCCGCGTCATGCTGATGATGGGCGGCGGCAAGATGCGTGTGATAGGCCGCCGGTTCTCGCGCCAGATATCCGGCGACCAGGGATAAATAACCGTCCGCCAGACCGACGCTGCCGCCAAGAACCACGCATTCGCAGTCATAGCCGGCTTTCAGATCGGCAATCAGTCGCGCCACGGTTTGGGCCGAGCGCTCAATCAGGCACGTCGCCTGCGGATGCCCCTGCTGGTGTAGCGCATAGATTTCTTTCGCGGTCATGCCGTGGAGAGCGTCAACCGCCTGCGCGCTAATCCCGCGTCCAGAGGCAATCGCTTCCACACAACCGCGACGCCCGCAGCCGCAAAGCGGCCCGTGCGGGTCGGCCAGCGTATGTCCGATATGCCCGGCCATCCCCTGACGGCCGGTGAGCAGCTTGCCATGACTGATGATGCCGCCGCCAACACCCGTCGACACCGTGATAAACGCCATGTCGCGAACCTCGCCCGGCAGCGCGCGATATTCCGCCCACGCGGCAGCCTGCGCATCATTCACCGCCAGACAGGGCAGCCCGGTCAGCTGAGCGAGGGTATCTACCAGCGGAAACTGCGCCAGGCCGCCAAGGTTATCCGGGTTGAGCGTCGTGAGGATGCCGTGACGGATGATGCCGGTTGAGGCTACCGCCACGCGCTGCGCCTGCCCGGCAAATGGCGCAATCAGCGAGCGCAGCGACTCACGTAGCGCCTCCGGCGTGCGGCTGGCGGGCGTCGGTAAAATCCGGCGGTCGATAATCTGCTGTCGGGGATCGATAAGCGCCGCAGCGAGCTTGGTGCCGCCGATATCAATCGCCAGCGTGCTCATACCGCTTCCTCCACGATCGCGTCACGATACCACTGACAAATATGCTCAAGGCGCGTAATCGCTGAGCCGACGGTGACCGACCAGGCGCCGTGCCGCATGGCCTGTGCGGCCAGCGCCGGTGAGTTATAGCGGCCTTCGGCAATCACCCGGTAGCCTTTAGCGCTTAACGCCGCCACCAGCGCCAGATCGGGATCCTGCGGCACCACATCGGTGGTATAGCCGGAAAGCGTCGTGCCGATAATATCCGCGCCGAGGCGGTGACAATCAGCGGCGTCCTGCTGCGAGGAACAGTCGGCCATCGCCAGGCGCTGATGATGATGAATCCGGGCAATAATTTCCGCGACCGCCGTCGGACGTACGCGGTCAGTGCCGTCAAAAGCAATGATATCGGCACCGGCCTGTGCCAGCGCGTCTACATCGTCAAGGTAAGGGGTAATACGTACCGGGGAATCCGACAAATCACGTTTCACGATGCCGATAATCGGAACGCTAATCAGCGGGCGCGTCGCCTTCAGGTTTTCAATGCCTTCGATGCGGACCGCCACGGCCCCCGCCTGTACCGCCGCCAGCGCCATCGCCGCCACGATATCCGGTTTATCTAACGGGCTGCCGGGGACCGGCTGGCAAGAAACGATAAGCCCACCCTGCTGTTGAATGCTTGTATCCAGATTCTCTAACAACGACATAAGTACATCCTTAACTTCAATTTGCGCCCGGCGCGTCCGGGCGCCTGTAATTAATGCTTACCGCAAACGGGAACCGATTTGTCTGTCTGACGGGTCAGCGCGCCGCTAAACGGCTTACCGTCGATAGCATCATGCGTACGCAGTGCTTCCGGACGAATCCAGCGCTGCACGCGAGACGGCATATCCAGGCCAATCAGTAAAATCACCACGAACGTTAAACCAAAGGAGAGCGACCCCAACGCCGAGCCAAGGCTGAGATGCTGCGCCACCAGCGCGCCAATCACCGGCGCCGCCGCCCCGCCCAGCGCCCCGACGTTGTAGGTAAAGCCGAGGCCTGCCGCACGCTGGTCGGTATCGAAATAGCCGCCAATCAGCTTCGGCAGAATGCCGGCAATGCCCTGGCCTAGCATCTGCTGGAAGAACAGCAGGATACCCAGGCCCCAGATGCTGGAACCGCCGATGGCGAATACCGGGATAATCAGAATCTGCGAGGCTAACAGGCTGTAAACGTAGGCTTTACGCGTTCCCAGCCAGTCGCCGAGGAAGCCGCCGACAATGCAGCCCACCGCTGCGCCAAAGCCGCTAAAGAACAGCACCTGCGCCACGGTCGCCGGGTTGTATCCCAGCTCGCTTTTGAGGTAGGTCGGCAGCAGCGCCTGAATCGGCCAGGAGTAGAGGAAAGCAAACAGCACTACGACCATCAGCATCACGCCGGTTGGCCAGCGTTTGCCGCTGCTTTGCACCATGAAGCTGACAAAAATCACCGTACACACCAGCGCCAGCAGCAGTATGATCGCCGGGTTATGCAGGTTGCCCGCAAAACAGAACCATAGCGCGGCGATCGCGGCGCAGCTCATCGCGATATTCAGCAGGCGCAGCTTGCCGCGATAAAGAATGTCGACCATCGTACGGACCGGTTTTTTATTCGCCTGACGCTCTTTCCAGTCTTCGGTTTCAGGAATATTTTTCCGCAGCCACAGCGCAAAAATAATCGGCAGAATGCCAATGAAAAACAGCGCGCGCCAGCCCCACAGAGGAACGATCAGACTGTAAACCTGCGCCGCCACCACCGCGCCGACGGAAAAGCCGGAAATCAGGAAGCCGCTGGCTTTATTACGAAGATGTTTTGGCCAGCTTTCAATCACATAGGTTGCGCTGGAACCGTACTCCCCCGCCATCCCCATACCGATAACCATACGGGCGATAAACATCGAGGTGTAACCCGGCGCCAGGCCGCAGGCCAGCGTACCGACAGAGAAAAGAATAATGCTGGTGACCATCGACAGACGACGACCGTAGCGATCGCCCATCGCCCCCAGCAGCAATCCGCCCAACCAGCGCGAAATAAACGCCGCGGAAATAATACTCGCCGCCTGTACGGTGGTGAGCTGGAACTCGCTCTGTACTTCCGTTAATACCAGGGCAATTAAGACAAAATCAAAACCATCAAGCAAATAGCCAAGCCATGCGGCTGAGAAAGCCCGCCACTGGGATTTATTAAGGTGTTTGTACCATGGAATGGCTTTTGTTATTCCACTCATGTTGCTCTCCTGTGATGAGCAAATTGCAATACCTACGTGCCTAAAGAGTGAGTGCGACACACCCAAATGAAGTAAAACTCCATTTAATAATTTTACAGGAAGCAAAACACCACAAGTGCATAGACTGAAATGTGTGAACACCATCATAGAGGTAAGCATGACGGAGGATAAAAAATCGATCTGCGTCACAACATGCCGTCGTCATCGGTACAGGTGTGCGCAAAATGGCGGCTATTACACGGTTTTTACACCGATTTTCTTGCCTGACCGCAGGCGCTGCCCCATCATTACCCACTCAGTCAGCGTGAAGAGCAGGAAGCAATGGAGAGTCCGAACTCACCGGTTAAGGCCGGAAAAATACTTGATACTCTGGGGGCGATGCAGAGTAGCCTGACCCGTGTGGGGCAGCGTATTGCCAACTACATCATGACGTCACCCCATAAGGTGACGCAGCTTTCCATTGCCGATCTTTCACAGGAGATCAACGCTGGCGAAGCGTCGGTGATCCGTTTCTGCCGCCTGCTGGGCTATAAGGGCTTTCAGAATTTCAAAATGGAGCTGGCCATTGAGCTGGCGATGGTTGACAGCGATGACAGCAGCACGCTGCTGGACGCTGAAGTGGTGGAAAACGATGACGCCCACACGATTGGTCTGAAGCTGCAAGGCGCGATTGCCAACGTGCTGTCCGAAACGCTGAATCTGCTGGATATGCGCCAGGTCGAACAGGTTGTCGATGCGCTGCACGCCTGCAACAGCGCCTATATTTTTGGCGTGGGCGCGTCTGGCGTCACCGCCGAAGATATGAAGCATAAGCTGATGCGTATCGGTATGCGCGTGGATGCGCTCACCAACAATCACTTTATGTACATGCAGGCTTCCCTGCTCAAACCGGGCGATGTCGCCGTCGGCATCAGCCATTCAGGCCACTCCCCGGAAACCACCCATGCGCTGCACCTTGCTAAAGAAGCGGGCGCGACCACCGTCGCGCTGACCCATAACCTGGGCTCACCGCTGAGCAAAGTCGCTGATTTTACGCTGATTAATGGTAATCGACAGGGGCGCCTGCAGGGTGACTCCATCGGAACCAAGACCGCGCAGCTGTTCGTGCTGGATCTCATCTACACCCTGCTGGTGCAGAAAGATCCGGAGCAGGCGAAGGCCAATAAACTGCGCACCATGGACGCCTTAACGGTTCCTCGTCAGGCCTAATTTAGTGCGGCTGATCACACTCTGATACTCTCGTTTTTCTCTATGGGTATCATTTGTCCGCAAAGTGGAGTTATGCTTCATTTTAACTTTTAGTTAAGAAGAAAAACACCACTTGAGGTTTACATGGAAAAGCTAACAGGTCTTATCGCTGCGCCGCACACCCCTTTCGACAGCCACGGTGAAGTAAACTATCCGGTCATTGATCAGATTGCCGAGCATCTTATTGGCCAGGGCGTGAAGGGCGTGTACGTTCTTGGCACCACCGGCGAGGGCATCCACTGCTCCGTTGCTGAACGTAAAAAGATCGCCGAGCGCTGGGTCGCGGCGAGCCACGGTAAGCTCAGCATTACGCTCCATACTGGCGCGCTGAGCATCGCCGACTCGCTGGATCTAAGCCGCCACGCGGAGACGTTAGATATTTTCGCCACCTCGGTTATTGGCCCCTGCTTCTTTAAACCGTCCAGCGTCGACGACCTGGTGGAATATTGCCGGCTTAACGCCGCCGCCGCGCCCTCCAAGGGTTTCTACTACTATCACTCGGGAATGTCCGGGCTGAGCCTCGATATGGAACAGTTCCTGATTGCCGCAGCGGATAAAATTCCGAACCTGTCCGGTATGAAGTTTAACTCCAGCGACATGTACGAGTTCCAGCGTTGCCTGCGCGTTAACAACGGCCAGTTCGATATTCCCTTCGGCGTGGACGAATTTTTACCGGCGGGGCTCGCCTGCGGAGCGATTGGCGCAGTAGGCAGTACCTATAACTATGCCGCACCGTTGTATCATCGCCTGATCGATAGCTTCAATCAGGGCAACCACCAGGACGTGGCGGCCTGCATGGACAAAGTGATCGCCATCATTCGCGTGCTGGTGCAGTACGGCGGCGTGGCGGCCGGGAAGCTGGCCATGCAGCTGCACGGTATCGACGTGGGCGACCCGCGCCGTCCGCTCCGCCCGATGACGGCGGAACAAAAGCAGGACGCGCTGGCGAAATTCCGTGCGGCTGAATTTCTTTAACGGTTACGGTCACCGCCTGTGCGGAGGCCATGCGCGCTGAACCCTCACCCCGGCCCTCTCCCTGAAAGGGAGAGGGAGAAAACCCTGCATTAATCCCACCAACCGCACCGTACAGTCCCCCTCCCCTTTCAGGAGAGGGCAAAACCCTGCATTAATCTCACCAACCGCACCGTACAGTCCCCTCGCCCCTTTGGGGAGAGGGTTAGGGTGAGGGGGAGCCCCCATCCCAACACCTGAAACCGATTTCATTGCTGTACAAATACAAGACAGATCACACTTCTTTACATCTCACTTTGCATCCGACTAAGTGTTTCTATAAAAGAAACACTAACAACAATCATATGACGCCTCTTACCTTTTAAACCTTAAAATGATGAGAACACCTCTATGTCAGAACAACCGATAACAAGATCTGCCGCCCGCTCGACCGGTCGGGTACGCTTCTTTGTGCTAGGCCTGGTGTTTATTAATATTATTATCAACTACATGGACCGAACGAACCTCTCGGTCGCGGCCACGCAGATGTCCGGCGAGCTGCAGTTTACCCCGCTCCAGATGGGGCTTATCTTCTCCGCATTCGGCTGGATCTACGCCGCATTGCAGATCCCCGGCGGCTTTCTGATCGACCGTCTCGGTTCTCGCCTGGTCTACGGCGTGGGGCTGTTTATCTGGTCGTTGATTACCGCGCTGCACGCCGTCGCCAACAGCTTTGGCGCGTTGGTTGGCCTGCGTCTGGGCGTCGGGGCGTTTGAAGCGCCGGTGATGCCGTCAAACAACCGCGTGATCTCCAGCTGGTTCCCGGAGCAGGAACGCGCTACGGCGATCGGTATTTATTCTTCGGCCCAGTTTGTCGGCATGGCGCTGATGACCCCGGTGCTGTTTCATATTCAGGATCTCTTCGGCTGGCGCGGGCTGTTTCTGATCACCGGCGTGGTGGGGATGATTTGGGGCGTGTTGTGGTACTGCGTCTACCGCGATCCGCTGGATCACAAAACCGTATCGAAAGCCGAACTGGATCACCTGCGCGACGGCGGCGCGGTCATGGAAAGCCGCGAGAACGCCGCTAAGCGTCCGTTCAGCTGGCAGGATCTGGGGCTGATGTTTAAAAGCCGTAAGCTGATTGGCATCTACTTCGGCCAGTTCACCATCTCGGCCACCTTCTGGTTCTTCCTGACCTGGTTCCCGACCTATCTGGTGCAGTATCGCCATATGGACTTTATTAAGTCCGGCTACGTCGCCTCCGTCCCTTACCTCGCGGCGTTTGTCGGCGTGCTGCTGGCAGGGTTTGTATCAGACCGTCTGATTCGTCGTGGCGTCTCCGCCAGCTTTGCCCGTAAAGCACCGGTCATTCTGGGGATGGCGTTGACGCTGTTTATCCTTGGCGCCAACTACACCGATGACCCCACGCTGATCATCCTGTTTATGTCCATCGCCTTCTTCGGCAACGGTCTGGCGACAATTACCTGGGTGTTTGTGACAGCCCTCGCGCCGCGTCATCTGATTGGTCTGGCGGGCGGCGTCTTCAACTTTACCGGCGCGCTCTCTTCGATCGTCGTGCCAATCGCTATCGGCGCGCTGATCGACGGGCATAACTTCGCCCCAGCGCTCGGTTTTATCGCCGTACTGGCCTGTCTGGGGATCTGCTCTTATCTGTTCGTGGTCGGCAAGATAGACCTCGACAGCGACAACGCTACGCCGTCAGTCGGTCGCAAAGCGTGATGAGTTCGGCCAGCCGCGCGGCGGTCTGTTCCGGGATGGGATCATACATCCCGGCAAAAGCCAGCGCCGCCTTGTGTGAACCGAACTGAATCGGCCTGGCGAGAGAGACTTCGCCGTCGTCGTGCGGCCAGACCACATGGCCCAGCTGACGCTGCTGCTGAAGGTACGGCGCAATGCGCGCCATCTCTTCCGCGCTAAAGCGTTGGGCCAGCATCTCGTCGTCTTCGGCGGCGAGCAGCGCAATACCGATGACCGACTCGCAGGCCGGCATCATGTGAAAACCCGCCAGCGCCTGGCTGATATGGCTGCCGGGGCGGGAGTGGAAGATGTAGATAACCTGGTCCTCCCACAGGACGCCCATCGCCACCACGATATCTTTCGGGGCGTAGGTTTCCAGCAGCGGGAGGGCTTTTGAAAACAGCGTTGAACCGCGGATCGCCTGTGCGGCCAGCGCGTGAATACCGGGCCCAGGCAGATAGCGACGCTGCTCGTCCTGGGTGGTCAAGCCGATGGCCGCCATGGTCATCAGCAGACGGTTCACGCGGGTGGGGTTAATGCCCATCAGCCGCGCCAGCTCGCGACAACCGATAGCCCGATCGCTGGACACCAGATACTGCAGGCAGCGAATACCGTCGATAAGGCTTTGATTAGGTTGAGACGACATAGCGGGATCCCGTTTTTTTAAAGACTATTATTTTATCGCCAGAAAGGCAGGAATTACAATTTATGCAAATTTTCCAGCAAACCCATGAACGTGATTTTCCCCACCAGACCCTACGCACCGATCTGCTGGTCGCCGGCGGCGGCCTGGCCGGGCTATGTGCCGCGCTCGCTGCCGCCCGCGACGGTTTGCAGGTCGTACTGGTGCAGGACCGACCGGTGCTTGGGGGCAACGCCTCCAGCGAAGTGCGCCTGTGGGCCAACGGCGCAACGTCGCACATGGGTAACAATAACCGCTGGTCGCGTGAAGGCGGTATTATGGGCGAGATTCTCGAAGAGAACCTGTGGCGCAATAAAGAAGGCAACCCGATGATGTTCGACCTGCTGCTGCTGGATTTAGCGCAGCGCGAAAAGAACCTCACCCTATTGCTGAACACCGCAATTTACGCCGTTGAGCGCGAAGGCCAGCGCATTACCGAAGCCACCGGCTTTAACGCCGTCAATGAGACCTTCTATCACATTCAGGCCGCGCAGTACTGCGACGCCACCGGCGACGGCGTGCTGGGCCATCTGGCGGGCGCAGAGTACCGCGTCGGCGCGGAAGACGCTGAAGAACTGGGCGAAAAAATGGCCCCCGGCGATAACTTCGGCCACAAGCTCGGCCACTCTATCTATTTCTACACCCGCAAAAGCAGCGGACCGGTGAAGTTCGTGCCGCCCTCTTTTGCCTTGCAGGACATTGAAGCTATTCCGCGCTACAAGCGTCTGACCTCGACGCTGAACGGCTGCGATTTGTGGTGGCTGGAATGGGGCGGACGCCTTGATACCATCCACGACAGCGAGCAGATCAAATGGGAGCTGTGGAAAATCGTCTGGGGCGTGTGGAACTACATTAAAAACTCCGGCGAATTCCCGGAAGCCGAAAACCTGACCATCGAGTGGGTCGGTTCAATTCCCGGCAAACGCGAGAGCCGCCGCTTTATCGGTGACCATCTGCTGTGCCAGCAGGACATCATCGAGCAGCGTGACCACTACGACGCGGTGGGCTACGGCGGCTGGTCTATCGACCTGCACCCGGCGGACGGCGTCTATAGCAAACATGACGGCTGCCGCCAGTTCCACAGCAAAGGCACCTACACCATTCCGTATCGCAGCCTCTACAGCCGTTCGCTGGATAACCTGTTCCTGACCGGCCGCCTGATTTCCGCCTCTCACGTCGCCTTCGGCAGCGCCCGTGTGATGTGTACCTGCGGTCTGCTGGGTGAAGTGGTGGGCCGCGCGGCCGCGCTCTGTCAGCAGCATCAGCTCAGCGCGCCGCAGCTGGCGGAAGCCAAACACATCGACAAACTCCAGCAGCATCTCCAGCAAACCGGTTGTTACATTCCGCGTCAGCATCTGCGCGACCCGGCGCGCGGCGCGCGCGTGAGCGCCAGCAGCGAACTGGCGCTGACCGCCCTCCCCGCCAGCGGCCGCTGGATGGCGCTGGAAGAACGCATGGCGCTGCTGCTGCCGGTCAAAGCCGGTGAAGCGCTGCCGGCTCTGCGCTTTACCCTGCGCGCCGCCAGCGCACAGCCGGTAAACATCAGCCTGTTGAGCAGCCAGAAGGCCGCCAACTATTGTGCCGATACGTTGCTCGACGAACGGACGTTAACGGTGCAGGAAGCCGGGGAATATCTCGTTGAGTTTGGCTGGCAGAGCGACGTTGACCGCTATCTGTTTATCGCCTTCGAGCGCAACAGCGAGGTGGAGATGGCGCTAAGCGACGTGGCGCTGCCGGGTATCATGACGGTATTCAACAGCCAGAACGCCCGCGTGGCCAAGCACCCGCGTCAGGTGGTGGACGGGGATTACGGCGTCGAGGCGTTTGATTTCTGGGTGCCGCGCCGCCGCCCGCACCAGATCATGCCCGCAATCCAGTTCGCCGCGCCGCTGCGCTGCTACAACGTGCAAAACCTGCTGAACGGCCGTCTGCGCCCGGAACAACAGATTAATGGCTGGGCACCCGCGCTGGACGACGCCGCGCCGCGCCTGACCTGGCAGTGGGACACGCCGCAGACCGTGCAGTCGCTGACGCTGATGCTGGACAACGACTTTGATAACGCGATGGAAACCGTACAGATGGGCCACGCAGAGGCGGTCACGCCGCATTGCACCACCCACTATCGGCTGTGGGCCGACGATACGCTGATTGCCGAAGTGAGCGACAACCGTCACTCGGTGTGCCAGCACACGCTGGAAGCGCCGCGCACAGTGTCAAAAATCACCCTTGAGCTGGTGAAATCGGCGGGGGGCGTGCCCGCGGTTTATTCGCTGAACGTAAAATAACGGCGCATTCTAAACCGTCAAAAATAGCCTTAACGGCCCCTCGTTCTTTTCAGAGCGAGGGGTTTTAATCTTTAAATCGTATATATTAAGCACAACGCATTAGCCATCATAAATATTAAAGACCGGCTTTAACAATTTTATTTTTCGCCCATAACACCTGTTTTGGCATAAAACATAAGAGAACGTAAACTTTTTAAAATAGCCCCGTTAAAACTTTTGTAGCGTATATAATTTCATGACTTAATACTTAAAATAATTATAAGGTATTACCATGAAAAACTTATACTTACTGAACAACCACGTTTATTTCAACCCTGTTTCCGGCATGCTTTCGCCGTCCCCTTGTTTCTCCAGCAAAGTCGCGCTGAGCAAACCCGCCAGCCACTGTCTAAAATTGCTGATTAGTAAGCAGGGTGAAATATGTTGTTATCCTTATCTAAGCCATCAAATCTGGGGAGACCGCGGAAAATGGATGAGTAATAATACTATCCATCAATATATTTATCAGCTACGTAACCGTCTGAAAAAAGTCGGCATTGAACAAGAAGCAATTATTACCGTCCCACGCAGAGGGTTTCAGCTTTGTCCAAACTTTGCTGTTTTGCCCGTAGATTCCCCCCATCATAAAGCGGGGATTGCGCTCATTACGCAACCCGATGAAAAGGGGATAGATAGCACGACGCTTTCATCCTGGATCCTATACACGCTGATTATCATGAACGTGTTGTTAACCCTCATTCTGGGGGCCATGATATTCAGCTAGTGAAGGCGTCAACAGAAACAGGCTGAAAGCGATTGTCATGAGAAAAGCTCAAAACGGTACCTAACCCGTGATTTTTTCTCAGCATAATCACTCGTAGTTGATCGTAAAGTTTGCCGTTGCGTTAGCCTCTCCGGCCTGGATGCTGCTTTCTGTTTGCACATAGCGGGCCGTAAAGGCGTAGTTATTGAGCCCGCTGGTGGTGGTGCCCAGCGACAGCGCCTCTCCAAGCGTCACTTTGTTCTGCCCATAGAGTAATTCCAGGCCAACGCCCTTAGCGGTGGTGGTGGCATCAGGATTGTTTAACGGCAAGACGCTTCCTGAGGTTGTCGATATCCCGGTAAACGTAATCGTCGGTTTAATGCTGGAGTCACAGTTCATTCCGAGCGTGAAGCCCGTACTGCCAGCGCTACTGCCGACGCCGTTAAAATGCGAGACATGCACATCCCCCAGGGAAACTGATGGCGTGCTGTTGGTTAATTGACAACTTTTAACGTTGACGACAAAGCTGTTAAGCATGATATCAACCATATTCACGCCATCGGAGGTGCGCCAGCGGGTTAATATGCCTGCAGGAACGACGCCACCCTGCGAGATTCGGCCCGCCTGATACAAATAAACGGTAGCATTGCCAATATCAGACCAGCGCCCGGCACCGCTATTAATCGAGCTCGCGATACGACTGTATTCGCCGCCCGCGTTTGTCGGGAATTTGATGCCTGTCGCCGTGCCCTGGGCGAACACAATATACATGTAGAGATTAGGAATACCGGTCTCAATATAACCGGTACCTCCCGGCGAATATCCCAACCGCAACGTATAGGAACTGTCCGTCATCATAAAACTTTCTCCTCCGTTGCAGGAGGCAATACGCAGCGATGAGTTAATGCCCATCGCCGCCGCCATGGTGCCATTGCTGATCGCGCGCGTCTGTTTCTGTGTCCCCGCACTCACGCCCGGATCAAAGGTTTCGGTGGAAAAGGAGACCGAGACGCTTCCGGCCTTCCCTCCATTTTGCAGCGTGCAAGTCGCCAGTGCGTTGCTCGAGCCCATGAACAAAGCAAACAGCGCCGTAGTTGCAGCATATCCTCTCATCATCACTCCTTAATTAGTCCGGCACTCAAGGTCCATCAGGGCGATACCCTTAGTCTTTTTCACACTGCCAAAGTCGACCGATGCCAGACAACGATTGTGATTGCCCCAGGCGACGCTGAGCGTCGCGCGCTCGTTGAGTCCGCTCAGATAGACCTCGCCATGTTCATTGACGATTCCACTATGGCCGTCTCCGGCATTGACCATCGCGCCGTAAGGTACGTTTTTCCCCTGCCAGCGTAGTCGGGCGTAAAGACGGTTTCCGCGCTGCGGTTTAAACTCCGCCAGCACCAGGGCTTCGCGGCTGGGTACTACGCGCTGCATGGTATTGCCAATCTCCACGTCGTCATCGGCGCTTTGCGCGTCAATCGGTATGATGTTTTCCTGGTAAACGATTAGCCACGGCACAATGGCGTTGCCCGCGCTATCGGTGGCGACGCCGGTGGTATTTTTCACTTTAAGGCTGCCGCCGCCCGGCGCATGCACCAGCGCGCTGGCGCCGCCTTCCGGCAGCTCCTGACCTAGCGTCAGGCCGTAAGGATGCAGCACGACGGATCCCTGTAGGCCGTAGTTCAAACGGCGGTTTTCACCGTATTCCGTGGAATAGCCCGCTGACGCCACGCCTTTACTGCCGGTATAGCGCAGGCTGGCGGCGCTGCCGTTGCTATGCCCTGATTGGTCATCGCGGCTGTAGCTTTGCGACAGGGCATAGTTGAGATTGCGATCGCGTAACGCGGTCCCCGACAACGTCGCCTGGCTCTGGCTGCGCCCGCTTTGCGAGTGCGTCTGGCTGTAGCTCACCAGCGCTGTATTATTTGGGCTCAGCCAACGGCTCAACGGTAAGGAAAGGTTTAACGAGGCAATTCTATCGTTGCCTTCGCGCCCCTGGGTCTGGTTATCGCTGTAGCTCAGCGATACGCCCACACCAGCAATATTCACGTTGTATCCGAACGTCATCGAACGCGTTTTGCCGCCGTTACCCTGCCAGTAGTTTTGCTGATACGCGGAGAAGGTCAGCCCGCCCCACTCGCCAAGGCTTTGGTTAAGAATCACCTGCATACGCTGCTTTGGCTGGCCGTACTGGCGCGAATCGTTATCGCGCCAGGCTTCACTGGCCTCTTCAAAGCTGTAATAGCCCGAGGTTGAGTAGCGATATCCCGCCAGCGTCATGGTGGTATCGGTAGCGGTGATATTTTTGCTGTAGCGGAACTGCACGGAATTACCCTGCGCCGCATCGCGATCGGCGAAGCGACTTTTAGCATGGGTAAAATCGAGAGAAACCGCCCCCAGCTCACCCAGCCCCTGACCAATGCCAATTGCCGCCGCCGCATAGTGTTCCGCGCCCATAACGCCGCCGTACAGCGTAGTGGCATTTAGCAGGCCGTAGACCACCTCACCCTGCGCAAAATTCTGCAGGATCGCGTCAGTGGAATCGCTGCGGTACTTACCGCTGCTGAAGGCATATTTCAACTGCCCTTCGCGCACCATCGCCGGCGCCGAGGAAAACGGCTGCACAAACGTACGCACGCTGCCATCCTCTTCACGAACGGTCACCTCAAGGTCGCCGCTCGATGAGGTGGGATAGAGATCGGTTATCTCAAACGCCCCAGGCGGTACCCAGGACTGATAGATGATATTGCCTTTCTGTCGCACTTCGATCTGTGCGTGGCTCATGGCGATACCGCGGATAATCGGTGCGAACCCCTGCTGGCTCTGCGGCAACATACCATCATCGGAAGCCAGCATTAGCCCGCTAAAATTAAAGCTGTCGAACACCAGCGCCGTCGTCGCCGTTTCGCCTATTTTCAGCCGCGAACGCAGCGTGCGAATATCACGCTCAAGCCAGGTTTGCATACTCTGCCAGCGATCGCCGTCATGACTATCGTGGCTGTAATAACTGTAGTTACGCACCCGCCAGGGCCCCAGGTTGGCGCCGCTGCGCAGATTCAGATACTGCGAACTCTCTTTTCCCTCGCTGTAATGTGACTCCATGCCGTTCAGGTTGTAACTGGTAAAGAGCATCGGCAAACCGTCATCCCAGCGCGCCGGCGAGACGTCGCCGCGTATCTGTGGCTTCAACGCTGCCTGAGGAACCGAGAGCAATAGTTGCTGCCGCGCTGGGTCAAAGAGGCTCGTCGCTTGCGGAATATAGTTATCGATATCGGTCAACGTCCGATCGGCCCCGAGAGCCGCCAGCGACGGAAATTGCTCAGTGCGCACACCGAGCTCGGCGAGCAGCGCGGGGGAATAGACCGCGCAAAGCGTCTTTCCGCAGGCATCGAAGGCAATGTTACGCTGCCCCGCTGAAATGCCGTTTACCAGCACCTCAACGTTCAAGCTACCCGCTGATGCGGTCGTGGCATCGCTGAATGACTGAAGATTGAGCTGCTGCTTTTGCTCATCAGACAGATCTAAGGCGTTGGTATCAAAATAGAGATCGGCATGCGCGGTGAGGGGCGTACAGCCCCAGGTCAGCAAAAGCGCCAGCTTTTTTACTCTCATCTTCAATGTCCATATTCTGCTGATGCTCAGAATTTCAGCGTGAAAGTTGGTGTTAGCCCGCCATAATCATTGATTGCCTGAATTTCAAGCTGCCCCTGTCGCTGGCCGTGCGGGATCGCGTGTGTGGCAAAAGGGGCGATATAACCCGGCGAGTTCACAGGCAGACCGTTCACTCTCAGCGAGCCGATATTGATAAAATAGGGAGTGGGATTGCGCAGCGTGATGGCCTTTCCATCTCCCTGAGCACTAACCTGCTTCACCGCGTCGCCCGCCGCCGCTGCGTTCAGCGACGATGGTCGCCAGATCAGTTTCATCACGCTCTTAGTGGCAATCAGCATTCGGTTATGTTCACGATTGTCCGATGCGGGAATAGCCTTCACGTTCAACCAGAATAACGATTCACGATCGCTCGCCAGCCCTTCACGAATTTTTGTAATACGAATTTGCCAGGTGGTATCTGGCATTAATTTAAAAAGCGGTGGAGTAATAACGAAAGGTGCCGCCGAAGTTCCCCGATCACTATTCTCCAGCCATGACTGAACCAGATAAGGCCGATTTTCGCCGGAAGTGCTGATGGTTATTGCCGCTTCTTTTTCCGATTCGTTATAAATGACACGGGTCGCACTGAGTGTAATACCCGCCCATACCGGGTGCATACCGCAGATAATCAGCAGTAGCGAAGTTAATAATTTCACTTATTATTCTCCAGAGCAGATTAACCGGAGTAAAAGAGCTGGCTCAGCACCAGCCCGCAATAACTTATGGATAAACAATGGTAAAGTTGGAGGTCGCGGAAATATCCCCGCTGGTCACGGTGGCCGCAGTAGATTGCAGTTTGGCCGAGAAATTCAGGGTATTTGCCGCAGTTTTTGACAGCACATATGCGCTCGACGGTGTATTTGGCAGCACCTGCTGATTATTCGCATCATACAACGCAATTCCTACAGCGCTTG
Organism: Kluyvera sp. Awk 3; assembly: GCF_028069715.1. Lineage (NCBI taxonomy): Bacteria > Pseudomonadati > Pseudomonadota > Gammaproteobacteria > Enterobacterales > Enterobacteriaceae > Kluyvera > Kluyvera sp. Awk 3. The sequence continues at coordinate 16,065 of NZ_JANEWH010000049.1, forward strand.
CTTTACCCGTTCCGCTATCGATCTGGAACAGCTTACCTTCCGGGTCGGCATTGCCGTCAAAGCGAACGGTGGCACTTTCGTATGGGCAATTCGTGAGGGTCAGTTGGAAGGAACGGCCGCCAACCGTATCCCCTTTTGCTACAAAAGAGCTGGCGGCAATGGTACCAAAATCAACGGTGACGGCAGAGGTGGAAATGGTGCATGAAGTATCGGTAATATTACCGGTAAAGGTAATAGTACCATCGCTGGCAAAGGCACTGGCGCTACATAATAAAAACGCTAAAGACGCGATGTGTTTCATAAAAGTATCCTTCTAAATGAAAACCTCCCTGGCTTTTTTATGCCACTAATGGAGGTGCTGTTGATAATGCAAACTGAATAACCGTTTTTTAAATTATTGAGGAAATACGCATAATCTTATGCAGTTCAATAATATTCTTCACACCCAGCTTGGCATAAATTCTTTGTCGATGGGTGTATACGGTTTTTGTACTGATATATAACTCATCGGCAATTTCTGCCGGGCTTTTCCCCTGCGCCAGATGGTTTATCACTTCCAACTCTCTTTTCGATAGCCCGGAAAACATTGAATCAGAACAGTTGACCATTAAACGCTTTGAGCGCGAAAAACGATTTAACATCAGCGTCGAGCGGCGCTGCATCAATGCCCCCAGTTGCACCAGGTTGCGCTTTATCCCCGAAATATTTTCATAGCGGTTAACCAAAATGTCGCACAATGACATTAATACTCTGGTAAAAGGGTTTTGATAATCAAAGAATTCATTCACGATGACCATCACACGAATCTTCGGATACTCACGTTTAATTCTGCTTAGAATGCTAATCGTCTGCGCGCTGAGATCATCATGAATATCGACAATAAGTGCGCTGCAGCTGTTAATAGTTAATACGTGATTAATATTTTGCTGATAATTCGCGTGAAAAATATTGGTCACGGTATTTTTCTGCATCAACGTGGGAACGTCAGCTTTCACTTCACTTAAGAGTAGCGTTATCGCTTCGCTAAAAATAAAGTCGTCACTTAAAATCAGTATTGAACTCAATATGGCGCTCCATCATCTAATAAATTCTATTTAGTATCCTCACTCACACTTCACCCCATATTTCTTACAATTGATGAACAAATTTTAAATAAAATAACCATACTCTTTCAATTGGGATTACTCCTCACTCTTTGTACTAAAACTCCTAAAGATGGTTGTTATTGACCTCCATTAAGGAAAGTTCCTTTTTTTAAAGATAAAACGGCCTCACCATTAAATCCAATGACATTTTATTAACATATCAATTAAGATATTAATCATTAAATATCAATGAGTTAATCACAACCATTTCAGATTATTAAGCGTTAATGATGCTGATTCAGGATTCCATTAATCAACGCTTTTAGCAGGTTTTACTCTTTTTTTGGCGAGGGGGCCACGGTGCTATCGGTGACCATTTTCAAATTATGAGATAATCCCAAAGAGGTAGTTTTTGAATAATTCTGCAATGAATCGGCGATTCACAACAAATATTTTCAACAAAACATTTCACAGTGGATATGTGCGGAAAGGTAATCAATCGACAAATGATTTGCAGAGAAAAGAAGTGGCCCGCTGACAGCAGACCACTGGCTTGCTTTAAATTGCCACTAAGTGTCTGACGCCCTGCGCCTCCATGTCTTCACCGCGCCCACGTTGAATAATTGTGCCGCGCGACATCACCAGATAATTGTCCGCCAGTTCGGCGGCAAAATCATAAAATTGCTCAACCAGCAGAATCGCCATATCACCGCGATTGGCGAGACTGCGGATCACGGCGCCAATTTCTTTTATCACGGAAGGCTGAATACCTTCCGTAGGCTCATCGAGAATAAGTAATGACGGCTGACAGGCCAACGCACGGCCAATGGCTAACTGCTGCTGCTGGCCGCCGGAGAGATCGCCGCCGCGTCGCTGCTTCATTTCGCGCAGCACCGGAAACAGCGCGTAGATCTCTTCCGGTACGCCTTTCGCCTGGCTTCCAGAGAAGCGTGATAACCCCATCAGCAGGTTCTCTTCGACCGTCAGACGCGGGAAAATCTCGCGCCCCTGCGGTACGTAGGCAATCCCCTGCTGCACCCGCTGATGCGGTTTACTGGCGTTAATCAGCTTACCTTGCCAGTGGATGGTGCCGGACTTTGCCGGAATCAGCCCCATCAGACATTTCAGCAGCGTGGTTTTCCCCACGCCGTTGCGCCCCAACAGGCAGGTGATTTCACCGGGTGTGGTGTCAAAAGAGAGGCCGCGCAAAATGTGGCTGCCGCCGTAATACTGATTTAAATCATTAACCTGTAACATATCAGCGCCCCAGATAAACGTCGATGACCTGCTCGTTAGCCTGCACTTCACGCAGCGAGCCTTCCGCCAGCACCTGCCCCTGATGCAGAACGGTGACATGGTCGGCAATGGTTTCCACAAAGCCCATGTCGTGCTCCACCACCATCAGCGAGTGCTTACCGGCCAGCGTGCGGAATAGCTCAGCGATATAGTCGGTTTCCGCATCGGTCAGCCCGGCGGCAGGCTCGTCCAGCAGCAGCAGATGCGGCTCCTGCACCAGCAGCATGCCGATTTCTAAAAACTGTTTTTGCCCATGAGAAAGCAGCCCGGACGGGCGATGACGATGCGCGGTCAGCCGCAGCAGCTCCAGCACTTCGTCAATGCGATCCCGCTGGACGCCGGTGAGTTTGGCCCGCAGGCAGGTCCACACTGACTTATCCATCTTCAGGGCGATTTCGAGGTTTTCCGTCACGCTCAGCGCTTCAAATACCGTCGGCTTCTGGAATTTACGCCCAATTCCGGCGCGGGCAATCTCCACCGATGACATCCCCATCAGGTCGATATTCTGGTCGTAGGTCACCGTGCCGCTGTCGGGCCGCGTTTTACCGGTAATCACGTCCATCAGCGTGGTTTTTCCCGCACCGTTTGGGCCAATCACGCAGCGCAGCTCGCCGACGCCAATCTTCAGCGACAGGTTGGTCAGCGCGCGAAAAGCGTCAAAAGTGACATTGATGTTGTTCAGCTCCAGCACCGGATCGGTGGTATCGCGATAGCGATCCTGAAGATGCGGTTGGGTAAACAGTGAATCAGTCATGCTTCCTCCGTTTAAGCAGGCCAATCACGCCGCGCGGCAGGAACAGCGTGACGAGGATAAACATCAGGCCGAGGAAAAAGAGCCAGAAATCCGGGAAGGCGACGGTGAAATAGCTTTTGGCGCCGTTGACGATCCCCGCGCCGAGAATCGGGCCAATCAGCGTGCCGCGCCCACCGAGCGCCACCCAGATAGCGGCTTCAATCGAGTTGGTCGGCGACATTTCACTGGGGTTGATAATCCCCACCTGCGGCACGTACAGCGCCCCCGCCAGCCCGCACAGCACGGCGGAAAGGGTCCAGATAAACAGCTTGAAGCCTTTCGGATCGTAGCCGCAGAACATCAGGCGGTTTTCCGCATCGCGCACGGCGGTGAGCACGCGGCCAAACTTGCTGCGGGTGAGCAACAGGCCGATGGCCAGCGAAGCGGCCAGCAGCAGAACCGTGGCGACAAACAGCGCGATTCGCGTACCGGTGGCGGAGACCGGGAAGCCCAATAGCGTGGTAAAACCGGTAAAGCCGTTGTTGCCGCCAAACCCGGTTTCATTGCGGAAAAACAGCAGCATCCCGGCGTAGGTCAGCGCCTGCGTCATGATGGAGAAGTAGACATCTTTAATCCGCGAGCGAAACGCAAAGTAACCAAATACCAGCGCCAGCAGACCCGGCACGAGAATAATCAGGCACAGCACCCACGCGAAATGCTGGGTGCCCGCCCAGAACCAGGGTAGCTCGCTCCACGACAGAAAGGACATAAAGGCTGGCAGGCCATCGCCCGCCGCCTGTCGCATCAGGTACATCCCCATTGCATAGCCGCCCAGCGCGAAGAACAGGCCATGGCCCAGCGACAGCAATCCGGCGTAGCCCCATACCAGGTCGAGCGCCACCGCCACCACCGCGTAGCAAAGGATCTTGCCAATGAGCGTCAGCGTGTAGGTTGAGATAGCCAGCGGATGTGCCGCAGGCAGTAGCGCGAAGAATGGCAGCACCAGCAGCGCCGCCAGTACCAGCGCCGCCAGCGAGCCGGTAAGACGCGGCGCGCGACGGGCGATCGTTAACGTAATAGGTTGGCTCATCAGTCAATTACCCGCCCTTTGAATGCGAACAATCCTTGCGGCCGTTTCTGAATAAACAGCACGATCAAGACCAGAATGGCTATTTTGCCCAGCACTGCGCCAATCTGCGGCTCCAGCACTTTGTTGAGTACGCCAAGCCCCAGCGCCGCGGCCACGGTGCCCGCCAGTTGCCCCACGCCGCCGGTCACCACCACCAGGAAAGAGTCGATGATGTACCCCTGCCCCAGCTCCGGGCCGACGTTGCCCAGCTGCGACAGCGCCACGCCGCCGAGCCCGGCGATGCCAGACCCCAGACCAAAAGCCAGCATATCGACGCGCCCTGTCGGCACGCCGCAGCAGTCGGCCATGCGACGATTTTGCGTGACCGCGCGTACGTTCATCCCCAGGCGGGTTTTATTGAGCAGCAGCCAGGTCAGCGCCAGCACGCCAGCCACAAACACAATCACCGCAATACGGTTGTACGGCAGCACCAGATTTGGCAACGCGTTCCAGCCGCCCGACAGCCAGGCCGGGTTCGCCACTTCCAGGTTCTGGGTGCCAAACAACACGCGCACCAGTTGGATCAGCATCAGGCTGATGCCCCAGGTGGCCAGCAGCGTCTCCAGAGGACGCCCGTAAAGGTGACGAATAATGGTGCGCTCCAGCGCCATTCCCACCGCCGCGGTGATAAAAAACGCGACCGGCAGCGCCACCAGCGGGTAAAGCGCCAGCCACTCCGGGGCCAGGCGCTGGAAGGCGTCTTGCACCAGCCACGTGGAATACGCGCCCAGCATCAGCATTTCGCCGTGAGCCATATTGATAACCCCCAGCAGGCCGTAGGTGATCGCCAGCCCCAGCGCGGCAAGCAGCAGGATTGAGCCCAGCGAAATGCCGCTAAACGCCTGTCCCAGCCAGTCGCCCCACTTCAGGCGCTGCTGCACGTGTTTGAGGCTGTCCGCCGCCGCCGCGCGCACCGCCGCATCCGGTTCGTTTTGCGGCTGCGTCAGGCGACTGAGGCTAGACTGCACCTGTGGATCGCTGGCCTCGCCCAGCAGTTTTACCGCCTGCAGGCGCTGCTCGGCGCGGCTATCAGAGAGCTGGAGGTTGGCGACAGCAATGGCCAGCGCGGTATGAACGCGGCTGTCATGTTCGGCGGCCAGACGCTGTGTCAGCATCGGCAACTGATCCTGCCGGGCGCTGTTTTGCAGCGTCTTCGCTGCGTTCAGACGGACTTTATCGTCCTCGCTCACCAGTTGATGTGAGGCCAGAGCACTGGCTACCAGACCTCGGATGCGGTTGTTCATAAACACTTTTTTGGTATTGCCCGCCGGAGCGGCATCGCCTTCGAGCGGCACCAGTTTGCCGCTCTGTTCATTGAACAAATGGCCCTGCGCGTCGCTCACCACCGATTCATGGCTAAGGGCTTCCAGCAGCGGCAGACGCGAAGGCTGCGGATCCACAGCCCAATGCTGGAGCAGTAGCGCCTGCTCGCTGCGGCTGGCCTGCCCGTAATCGGCCGCCGCGCCAGCCCACGCCGGGGAGCTGAGCATGGCGGCGCAGAAAAAGAGAATGGCGAAAGCCGACCATCGCGCCGCCCGCGATGTGCTGATGCGAAATGTCATCGTTGAATTCCTGTTGGTATACAAGATGGAATTCATTTAGCAAGGCATGTGCCAAAAATTTAACAGACTGTTTATAAAAGGCTTAACGGTAAATCCGCTTGAAGGGGTCGTCAGCGCGCGCACCGAAACGGCACATTCGCGCACGTTATTAGCGCAATCCGTCACAAGGAAAGAATATCACCGCCGTTTCCTTCCAGATGGCTGGCTTATGGCTACCCATCTCAGCGTCATGGCAGCGGTTCATAACACCCGGTAAAGCATAAAAATATTTTAACAAAACTCGAAACAATTATTGATAATAAGAAACATTCTCCGCACAATTCGCATTCGCGGCTCTGCGCTGCTTTTCACTCACTTAACGCATTTTTGGGCTGGCCTTTGTCAGCCCGTGCACAGGAATGATGATGATGACTAAAAAGCCTACCCTCTGGGCGCTCAACCCTCTGCTTCTCGCCATGATGGCTCCCGCCGTGGCGCAAACCACCGATGACGAAAACATGGTGATCTCCGCTAACCGCAGCAACCGCACCGTGGCGGAGATGGCGCAAACCACCTGGGTTATCGAAAACGCCGAACTGGAACAGCAGATTCAGGGCGGCAAAGAGCTTAAAGATGCGCTGGCGCAGTTAATTCCCGGTCTTGATGTCAGCAGCCAGAGCCGCACCAACTACGGCATGAACGTACGCGGTCGTCCGCTGGTAGTGCTCATTGACGGCGTGCGCCTCAATTCATCGCGTACCGACTCTCGCCAGCTCGATTCTATCGACCCATTTAATATCGAACACATTGAGGTTATCTCCGGCGCGACGTCACTGTACGGCGGCGGCAGTACCGGCGGTCTTATCAATATCGTGACCAAAAAAGGCCAGCCGGAAACCCAGGTGGAATTTGAAGCGGGGACAAAAAGCGGCTTTAACAGCAGCAAAGATCACGATGAGCGTATCGCCAGCGCCGTCTCCGGCGGCAATGATCATATCGCCGGGCGTCTGTCGGTGGCTTATCAGAAATTCGGCGGCTGGTATGACGGTAACGGTGATGCCACGCTGCTCGACAACACCCAGACCGGGTTGCAGTACTCCGACCGCCTCGATGTGATGGGCACCGGCACGCTGAATATCGATGAAACCCAGCAGCTACAGCTGGTGACGCAATACTACAAGAGCCAGGGCGACGATGACTACGGGCTAAACCTGGGCAAAAATTTCTCAGCCATTTCCGGTAGCAGCAAACCGTACGTCAGCAGCGGGCTGAACTCCGACCGTATTCCAGGCACCGAGCGTCATCTGATCAGCCTGCAATATTCCAACAGCGACTTCCTCGGTCAGGAGATGGTTGGCCAGGTTTACTATCGCGATGAGTCGCTGCTGTTTTACCCCTTCCCAAGCGTGAACAAGCAGCAGAAAGTGACCGCCTTATCCTCCTCACAGCAGGACACGAACCAGTATGGCGCCAAATTAACGCTGAACAGTACGCCGCTGGACGGCTGGCAGTTAACCTACGGCCTCGACGCCGATCATGAACGCTTTACCTCCAACCAGATGTTCTTCGACCTGCCTAAAGCCAGCGCGTCAGGCGGGATGAATAACCAGCAAATTTACACCACCGGTCGCTATCCGGATTACGACATCAGCAACCTGGCCGCCTTCCTGCAGTCCAGCTACGACATCAACGACACCTTTACCCTGAGCGGCGGCGTACGCTATCAGTACACCGAGAACAAAGTCGATGATTTTGTTGGCTATGCTGTGCAGCAGCAGATCGCCGCCGGAACGGTGAAATCCGCGGACGCCATCCCGGGAGGCTCCACTGACTACGATAACTTCCTGTTTAACGCCGGGCTACTTATGCACCTCACCGAGCGTCAGCAGACGTGGTTTAACTTCTCTCAGGGTGTGGAACTGCCCGATCCGGGGAAATACTACGGCCGCGGTGATTATGCGACAGCCGTCAACGGCCATCGCGCGTTGACCAACAGCGTCAGCGTCGACGGCAGCAAACTGGAAGGGATCAAGGTCAACTCGTATGAGCTTGGCTGGCGTTACACCGGCGACAATCTGCGGACGCAGGTTGCTGCCTATTATTCCCTGTCCGATAAGAGCGTCGTGGTTAATGACGATCTGACCATCAGCGTGGTGGACGACAAACGCCGCATTTATGGCGTGGAAGGCGCGGTGGATTACTTTATTCCGGATACCGACTGGAGCGCCGGGGGTAACTTCAACGTGCTGAAGACCGAGTCTAAGGTGAACGGTAACTGGGAGAAGTACGACGTGAAGGTCGCCAGCCCGTCCAAAGCCACCGCCTATATTGGCTGGGCGCCGGAGCCATGGAGCCTGCGCGTACAGAGCACGACGTCATTTAAACTGCGCGACGAAGCCGGAAATGAGATTGAGGGTTACACCACCGTCGACCTGCTCGGCAGCTACGCGTTACCGGTGGGCAAGCTGAGCTTCAGCATTGAAAACCTCTTCGACCGCGACTACACCACGGTGTGGGGACAGCGCGCGCCAATGTACTACAGCCCAGGCTACGGCCCGGCGTCACTGTATGAGTACAAAGGTCGCGGGCGGACGTTTGGGTTGAATTATTCGGTGCTGTTCTGATAGCCAGGTTGCGCTATCTGCTTAATCCCGATGAAAAAATCTGATATTTGTCAGTAAGGTGAAGGGTTCCGTTCACTTTACGTCAGGTGGAATATGACGTTCCTTCACCGGTGAACGGGCCAAGGGGGGCGGCCGCGCCCCCCTTCGCAATCCCCGCGGCCCCGCAGGGAAATCGGTGCTTCGCACTGCGCTCGCCTACGACTCCAGCCTTCGGCACGGCGAAACTCGACGTCCCTGTCTCGGTTCGCCTCAGTCCGCCATCCATGGCGGACTGACCTTGTCTTCCGTGCTACGGCTCGCCGATTTCCAGCGGGGACTCATCGGTTTCAGAAAGACTGGTTTTCGCTGTTAACTTAAAGACCGCACGGTTTTTGGTGGCGTCTAAATCGCCGAAGCGTTTCCCGTAGGCCGGGTCAGCCCACAGGGATGTGGGCTGAGGGCGTGGTTCACAGGGATGTGAACTCACGCCCGACCCGAAGCCGGAGGGAATAAGCTGAGGGAACCGCGCAGCGGCGATTTTGCCGCCAGAGCCCGGGGGTGCAGGGGGCGGCGGCGATTGGCCGCCCCTTGCGCGCTCCCTGCGCCCGCGCAATTTATATGGCTAGCGCTGAAAGGGAGCGCAACAGAGTGATAACCCCAAATGTATCTCCCCTCGTTCAAACCACTGCCCCGTTACCAAACCTTACTTCCCACCCGTTTTCACCGGCGTATCCGGCTTCTTATCATTCCCCGGAATGTACGGGCTCCACGGCTGCGCGCGCACTGGCTTATCGGTGTTCCACACCACGTTAAACTGCCCGTTATCTTCAATTTCACCAATCATCACCGGTTTGTGCAGGTGGTGGTTGGTCGCATCCATGGTCAGCGTAAAGCCGTCTGGCGCGTTGAAGGTTTGTCCCGCCATCGCGGCACGTACTTTATCCACGTCGGTGGTCCCCGCCTTCTCAACCGCCTGGGCCCACATATGAATGCCCACGTAGGTGGCCTCCATTGGATCGTTGGTCACCACGCTATCGGCGTTCGGCAGCTTGTGCGCCTTGGCGTAAGCGCGATAGTCAGCGACAAACTTCTCGTTCACCGGGTTGCTGACGGACTCAAAATAGTTCCACGCCGCCAGATGACCCACCAGCGGTTTAGTATCAATACCGCGCAGCTCCTCTTCACCTACGGAGAACGCCACCACCGGCACGTCGGTTGCCTTAATGCCCTGATTCGCCAGCTCTTTGTAGAACGGCACGTTGGAGTCGCCGTTGATGGTGGAGATCACCGCCGTTTTGCCGCCAGCGGAGAATTTCTTGATGTTGGCGACGATGGTCTGATAGTCGCTGTAGCCAAACGGGGTGTAAACCTCTTCGATGTCTTTATCCTGAACGCCTTTGGAATGCAGGAAGGCACGCAGAATTTTGTTGGTGGTGCGCGGATAAACGTAGTCGGTGCCGAGCAGGAAGAAGCGCTTCGCGCTGCCGCCGTCTTCACTCATCATATATTCCACCGCCGGGATCGCCTGCTGGTTTGGCGCCGCGCCGGTATAGAAGACGTTCGGCGACATCTCTTCACCTTCATACTGTACCGGGTAGAACAGCAGACCGTTCAGCTCTTCAAACACCGGCAGCACCGATTTACGCGACACCGATGTCCAGCAGCCAAACACCACTGCGGCCTTGTCCTGGCTTAACAGTTGTCGCGCCTTTTCGGCAAACAGCGGCCAGTTGGAGGCCGGATCCACCACCACCGGTTCCAGCTTTTTGCCCAGCACGCCGCCTTTGGCGTTAATTTCATCAATGGTCATCAACGCCACGTCTTTCAGCGGCGTTTCCGAAATCGCCATGGTCCCCGACAGGGAGTGCATGATCCCCACTTTAATGGTGTCTGCTGCGTATGCCTGCAAAGAGAAGCCCATGCTCAAAAAGGTGGCTGACAGGGCAAATGCTTTCAGTAAAGAACGTCTTTTCATGACCAAAACCCCTAAATGATATTGAGTGATAAATGTTGCCCGCCACTACGGTGAAACGGGTTGTAAACGTGCCTGCTGCAGCCGGTGTAAGGTTATTTTTCGGACCTCGGCTTTACTCTGGGAAATATGCGCAGTGAGGATCCGCTGCGCCTCTTCCGTCTGTTGTTGCGAAATTGCCTGGAGCACCAGCGCGTGCTCGCTGTAGGTCGCCTCCACCCGATCCTCGCGGGTAAAATCGAGGTGGCGGATGATGCGCATTTTCTCGGTCAGCTCGACATGGACGCGAGCCATCTCGCTGTTGCCGGTGGCGCGTACCAGCGCGGTGTGGAAGGCTTCATCCTGCAGCGACAGCGCCTTACCCGGCGCCATACGCGGCGCTTCGCACCAGAAAGCCAGCAGCGGCGCCAGATGCTCGCGGCGGGCCTCGGCAGGCAGAGCGCACAGGCGTTTCACCGCCTCCATTTCCAGCACGATGCGAAAGTCGTACAGCGCCTCGAAGTAGGTGAAATCGAACGGTTTCACCTGCCAGCCGCTGCGCGAGTACACCTGCACATAGCCTTCATGCTCCAGCCAGAACAGCGCCTGACGTACCGGCGTACGGCTGGCCGCCATCCGCTCGGAAATTTCGTTTTCGCTGAAGTGCTCGCCGGGCATAAGCCGGAAATCAAAAATATCGTTTTTCAGCGCCTGGTAGATGCGCTCCGCCAGCCCGGCCTGGCGCTTTTTGCCGTTGCTTTCCGTCATGCGGCGCTCCTCTCTTCCAGCCACAGCAGCACATCGCCGGGGCTAACCGGGCGGCCCGGCTGGCAGCCGATGTGTTTCACCCTCCCCGCCTGCGGCGCGTGAATCGCCAGCTCCATCTTCATGGCCTCGACGATGATTAAGGTCTGCCCCGCTTCCACCGTATCGCCCGGGTTAACCAGCACTTTCCAGATATTGCCGTTCATATCGGCGGTGACGGGTAGCGCTTCCTCGTCAACAACCACCTCGGCGGTTGGCATCAGGCTTTCACTGATGGGCTGTTGCTCATCGCGCTGCCAGCGCTCAACCTCGGCGTCAAACGCCGTCGACTGGTGCTGACGGAAGCGGGCGATATCATCGGCATGTTCTTCGAGGAAACGCAGGTGCGCCGGGAAGTCGAAGACCGTCTCTTCAATGCGAATCGCGGCGCGGCCTTCGCGGAAATCTTCGCGCAGGCTGTCCAGTTCACTCTCGCTGACTGGATAGAAGCGCACCTGATCGAAGAAACGCAGCAGCCAGGGTTCGCCCGCGCTGAACTGGTCGTTTTTGAGGAACTTGTTCCAGATCGGCAGCGTACGCCCCACCAGCTGGTAGCCGCCGGGGGAGTCCATGCCGTAGATGCACATGTACATACCGCCGATGCCGACGGTGCCTTCGGCGGTGAAGGTGCGCGCCGGGTTGTATTTGGAACTGAGCAAGCGGTGGCGTGGATCCACCGGCACCGCACAGGGCGCGCCAAGATAAACATCTCCCAGCCCGAGGATCAGGTAACTGGCGTCGAATATCGTCTCTTTTACCGCTTCGCGGTTCGGCAACCCGTTGATGCGCTGAATAAAATCAACATTGTTCGGCAGCCAGGGGGCGCTGGCACGAACGGTATCGGCGTAGCGGCTGACGGCATCGAGCGTGGCGCTGTCTTCAAAGGCCATCGGCAAGTGCACGATGCGTGACGGCACCGTCATCTGACTGACGTCGCCAATACGCGTTTCCAGCTCCAGCAGCAGCGTCACCAGCGCCTGCTGACTGATGTCGCGGCTGTCGTAACGCACCTGTAGCGAACGTACGCCAGGTGATAGCTCCTTAATACCAGGATGAGCCCGTTCGCGCAGATGGGCCATCAGCACGTGAACGCGCAGGCGTAGCGCCAGATCCAGCACATTTTCGCCATACTCAATCAGGATGTAATTGTCCCCCGCCTGGCGGTAAACGATAGCGGGGGTATTGCAGGTGGCCGGCAGTGACACCAGACTTGCGGCGGACACACCGTCGCGGTCGGCCAGCGACGGCATAGCAAAGGTCGGCAGCGCGCTGGTTTGCAGGGTCTCAATGCTGCGATCCATGGCCTTCTCACGCGCCACCGCGTCTTCCACGCTCATCGGGTAGAAGCGAATGCGGTCGCCCGGCTTCACCTGCCCCACTTTCCACAATTCGGCTTTGGCGATCGTCACCGGGCAGACAAACCCGCCGAGGCTGGGGCCGTCGCGGGTGAGGATGACCGGGAAGTCGCCGGTGAAGTTAATCGCGCCAATGGCATATTCACAGTCATGAACGTTGGACGGATGCAGCCCCGCCTCACCGCCGTTTGGCCGCGTCCAGCTTGGTTTTGGACCTACCAGCCGCACGCCGAGGCGGTTAGAGTTATAGTGCACCTGCCAATCGCTGGCGAAGAATTCGTCGATGGATTCCGGGGTGAAGAAATCCGGCGCGCCATGCGGCCCGTAAAGCACGCCGATGCGCCAGACTTCACCGTAGGCAGGAATCAGCGCAGGCGACAGCGCTTTAGCCTCGCTAATGGGCGCAGGCGTGGTGCAGGCCGCCAGTTCCGGGCGCGAGATCGGCAGCTGATCGGCTACCCTGAGCGTCCGCCCGGCGTGACCACCGAACTGCCCCAGGGCGAAGGTGGAACGGCTACCAAGGTACTCCGGCACGTCGAGGCCGTTACGTACCGCCAGATAGGCGCGGCATCCAGTCTGCGCACGCCCCAGCGCCAGCGTTTGCCCGGCCTTGACCGACACCGGTTGCCACATCGCGACCGCTTCGCCATCGAGCAGCGCCTGGCAGTCGGCTCCGGTCAGCGCAATCAGCGCATCGCTGTGAAATTGCAGCACCGGCCCTTGCAGGGTGAATTCCAGCCCCGCCGCCGATTCGTGGTTGCCGACAATCCGGTTCGCCAGGCGGAAAGCAAAATCGTCCATCGGCCCGGACGGCGGTACGCCGATATCCCAGTAGCCCTGGCGGCCGGGATAATCCTGCACGCTGCTCCAGGTGCCGGGTTGAAGCACCTCAATCACCGATGAGCGCGCGACCACGCTATCGAGCATCCGCGTCCACGCGGTGCCGCTGATAAAGGCCTCGCTGGCGGTTATCTGGCGCAGATAGTCAAGGTTGGTGGCGATGCCGTGCAGACGCGTGGCGTTCAGCGCGGCATGCAGTTTGCTCAGCGCGGCTTCGCGGGTGTCGGCGTGGACGATCAGTTTGGCGATCATCGGGTCATAAAATGCCGACACTTCACTGCCGGTGGCCACGCCGGTATCAATACGCACGTCGTCCGGGAAGACCACTTCCGTCAGCACGCCGGGGCTTGGCTGGAAGTTTTTCAGCGGGTTTTCGGCATAGATACGCACCTCGATGGCAGCCCCCTGTGGCGCTTTCGCCAGGCGCGCCCAGTCGATCGTTTCCCCCGCCGCCACGCGCAGCATGCACTCCACCAGATCCAGCCCGGTCACACATTCGGTCACCGGATGTTCAACCTGCAAACGAGTATTCACTTCGAGGAAGTAGAAGGCGTCTTGCCCGGCATCATAGATAAACTCCACCGTCCCGGCGCTGCGGTAGTTCACCAGCTTGCCGAGCTGCACGGCGGCATTGAGCAGCGCCGTACGGGTGGCGGCAGGCAGATTCGGCGCGGGCGTCTCTTCCACGACCTTCTGGTTACGCCGCTGCAGCGAACAATCGCGCTCGCCAAGCGCTACCACGTTGCCGTTGCCGTCACCAAAAATCTGCACCTCGATATGGCGCGCACGGTCAATGCAGCGTTCAACAAACACGCCCGCGTCGCTGAAGAACTGCTCGCCCAGACGGCGCACGCTCTCCCAGCCCTGCGCCAGCGCTTCGGCATCGGCGCAGCGCGTCAGGCCAATCCCCCCGCCGCCCGCCGTGCTTTTTAACATTACCGGGTAGCCTATCCGCTGTGCCGCCTCCAGCGCGTCATCGAGCGAATTCAGCAGCCCGGTGCCCGGCGTCATCGGCACGCCGGCTTGCGCCGCCAGCTCACGGGCGCGGTGTTTTAGGCCAAACTCGCCAATCTGCTGCGCGGTGGGGCCAATAAAGACAATGCCGGCTTGTTCGCAGGCGTCGGCGAACGGCAGGCTTTCAGAGAGAAAGCCATAGCCTGGCCAGATAGCCTGTGCGCCGCTTTCGCGCGCCGCCTGGATAATGCTGTCGATTTTCAGGTAGCTGTCGCTCGCTTTCTCGCCGCCCAGCGCCAGCGCGATATCGGCCTGCCTGACGTGCTCGGCGTTTTTATCAGCGTCGGAGTAAACCGCTACGCTGGTGATCCCCAGGCGTTTCAAAGTGCGGATAGCGCGGCAGGCGATTTCGCCACGGTTAGCAATCAGGACGGTGTTAAACATGGGGGGTCTCCTTGCGGGCAATCCAGTGGCGCCAGCCCTTAAATTCGGTAATGTCCGTGGCATCGTTAAGCGCCGCCGGTTCACAGATAAAGCCTTTCACCCAACGACCATCGCTTAGCTCCAGCGAGCCGATGCCCAGCGGGGCCGGAATTTCAGCGACAAACTCCCCGAATCGTGCCAGTGGGATATCCCACAGTTCCACCTCGATCGCCGCGCCGCTGGTCGCGCGGGCAATGCCCGGTTTTTGCGGCTGGGTATTGGCCAGCGCGTACAGGCGGTAGCGCGGTGCGGTATGGGTTGCTTCGACAAATACCGCCCGGCGAGTGGTGAGCTGGAAGTTGAGCGGCATACCGCGCAGATGCGCGCCGACCACGGCCACGCGCACGTGCCGGGAAGAGACCGGCAGCGTGCCAGCCTCCTCAGCCAGCGGCTGCCCGGTGGCGCCCAGCGGCAGCGCCAGCTGTTGCTGCCAGCGCAGGCCAAAATTCGCCAGCGCGCGGTCGTGCCACGCGGGGGCAATCAGCGTGATGCCTGCAGGCAGGCCGTCGGCGCGGAAAGGCGCGGGTAGCGCCAGCGCGCTGAGATCCGCCAGATTGGTGAAATTGGTGTAGGTGCCAAACTGCGAGTTGAAACGCACGGGCTCCTGCTTCATCTCTTCGAGGGTATGGATTGTCGGCGACGTGGGGACCACCAGCGCATCCACCTCGCCTAACGCGCGTTGAATTTTTTGCGCCAGTTCGGCGCGCAGGTATTCCGCTCTGAAGGCATCCACCGCGCTGTAGTTCAGCCCGGCGGCGATAATCGCGTGGACGGTCGGATCCATCTGTTCGGGGTGCTGTAGCATCTCGCCGACGGCCGCCGTGCGTTCGGCCACCCACGGCCCCTGATACAACTGTTCCGCCAGTTGAGAAAAGGCGCTGAAGTCGATCGGTTTAAGGGTGGCGCCGCTGTCATGCAGGGCATCCAGCGCCAGCTCCCAGGCCGTTTGCGCGTCGATATCGCCAAAGAAATTCAGCACTTCCGGGATAGCGAACACCGGACTGGACGGCATGGCGGCGGGCGTGGTCGCCGGATGTGTACGGGAATAGGCATCCTGAGCATCGTCACCGCCCGCCAGCGTGGCGATGGCGAATGCATCCTCCACCGTCAAGGCAAACACCGACAGCGTATCGTTCAGGCGGCAGGCAGGTACCACGCCCTTCGCCGATAGCCAGCCTTTGGTCGGCTTTAGTCCAACGATGTTGTTGAACCCGGCCGGTACACGCCCGGAGCCCGCGGTATCGGTACCGAAAGCAAACGGCACCAGACCGCGCGCCACCACGGAAGCGGAGCCGGAACTGGATCCACCGCTGACGTAGTCGGCGTTAAAACTGTTCACCACCGCGCCGTATGGTGAACGCGTGCCCACTAGCCCGGTAGCAAACTGGTCAAGATTGGTTTTGCCAATCACAATGGCCCCGGCGGCTTTCAGGCGAGCCACCGCGGTGGCATCCTCCTCTGCCACATAGGCAAACGCCGGGCAAGCGGCGGTGGTGGGCCAGCCTGCGACATCGACGTTATCTTTAACCGCAAAAGGAATACCGAATAACGGCAACGCTTCAGGATTGTTGCGGTAAACAGGCGTTAATGCGTCTAACTGCGCACGTAGCTGGGCGTCGTTGGCAATCATTAACCATGCGTTATCGTCGGTCGCCAGCGACTGAATATGTGCCTGTAATAATGCGAACACCGCATCGCTATTTTGCCTGATATGCTGACGCCAGCCGGCCAGCGTTTTTCCGGTCATAAAAGCCATCGTTGAATCCCTGTTGGTATACAAGATGGAATTCAATTAGCAAGGCCTATGCCAGAAGTTTAATGTGTTGTTTTATATTGAATTAAAATAAAACCTGGAAATTTACCTGATATTTCAACGCACCGTAAAGGCGCATTTTTGTACATTATCGGTGCAATGGTCATAGCAAAAACAAATAGAAAAACAAACAGCTAAAATAATTAGTTATGAAATAACTGCTCCGGGATTAACGGCAGGTTATGGCGTCTGCTTGCAATATAAAAAAACATCGCCCATGCGAAAATGCCTGTTTAAGAGTAAACTGTCGGCCAATAACAACAGGAGTTGAGAATGATAATGAAGCGTTTTTTTCCTTGTGCCGTGCTGTTTTTCACCTGCGCCAGCGCCAGTGCGGAATGCTGGGTTGTCACTAACGTGCAGGGAACAGGTGCATATCAGTATAACCAGTACACTATCAAGAACGATGGTTTTGCGGGAAAAGAGTTTGCGATCAATATCGATAAAAAATCGCCATCCGTGACCGACAGCCTGATGACCTATACGGTAATAAGCCCCACCGCTATGGTTGGAGAATATGCCACCGAGTTGGGCCTGACTCTCCAGACATGGCAAATTTCCACGGATCGGACCAAAGCGTTTATGACCATCAACCGGACCAACACCAACAACATCATGCAGGATGCCGTAGCTGCATTTGTCGGAGATGTGAAGGGAAAGTGTGCCGCCGCACAATAATTAAGAC
>NZ_JANEWH010000005.1:0-74426 GCF_028069715.1 Kluyvera sp. Awk 3
ATCACACACTGTTTATCTTTTACTTATCTCGTACAGGAGAAACACATGCAGCAAAATGGTTACATTTTTGATACGGCTGGTGCCATTGCACAGTATTTCAATAAGGCCAGCTTGCCAACGCAGCAGGAAACGCTGGGTCAGATTGTGGTCGAGATACTGCACGATGGTCGTCACCTTAACCGTAAAGCGCTTTGTACGAAGTTACTGAGTCGGCTGGAGAAAACCTCGTGCGAGAAGGAGAAAGGCCACTACAACGCGTTGATCGGTCTGCTTTTTGAGCGCTGAATGGCGTACTCAACCCTCGATCGCGGCTGCGAACGAGGGACAATCGAAAGAGAGAGCGTAGTAATGAAGCGAAGTGACATTGAGAAACTGACTGACGAACTTATTGGGCAGGCAGTGTTGTTATTACTCAAGCGTAAGGCGCCGGTAAACTCGATGGCTCTACTTACCGAACTGCGTTCTCTGCAGGCGATCGAAACCGACGCGAGTCGACGCCGTGTCTATACATCGGTCATTGCTGATATTGAGGCGGTACTGATGGATAAAAACCAGGAAACGAAGCAGCAAATCACGCGTGGACAGATGGAAGTGGTCCAATCGTTATCGGGTAAAAGCGCAAGCTTAAACTCAGGAAAGGGAAAAGTGCACTGAGACCTTACTTTTATTAATGGTGAAAAAAATGAACACAGCAATGACTCAACAACCCGATATTTACAGCGCGTTACGCGATCATTCTCTGTCAGACCATTTTCGTCACTCTGGTGAAGTGCTGGCTGAAGAAGCGGTTGTTTTAGGTTCCATCATTCGCCATATTCTGATGCGGGGAGAATGCATTAATAATAAAAATATCATTTTATCCCTTGTACAGCGTTTGGAGGTTACCGAAGACATTGTTCAGGCCGACGTGATTAGAAATACGCTGGAGATTGTTGTGGGTCATACCATGGATGATATTTGAATATAAGGTTCGATAATCGTTAAATATTAAACGGTTGGTCAATAATTTATTATCGACCTTTCCCTGTTTCGCCTTCACTGGATAACTTCATCATGCGTAGAGACGACTATGTACGGACAAAGCATGCCGATTTTTGGCTTTCGGATAATTATCTCAGGCAGGGGCTCGAGAGCATCTTTACCCAGTTCTCATTGGCGGATGACACAATTCGCTATGTGTTTTTAACCGAGCAGAGATACAGTGAAGTTCGCGAATATAATTATGATCTGCAAACAACGAAAATAGTGTTACTGACCGATAGCTCATTCTTTCAATTTCTGAATAACGGATCTATTTATCAATTTCCAATGCGGTCAAGCATTGAGGAATTGCAGCGGTTTGTTATTTCAATTGCTGATAAAACAGAAGAGCCGCGAATGTATAAATCGTCGGTTTCCTTAAGCCAACGTGAACGGCTGTTAATTGATTTAATTAAGCAAGGCAAACGGATCGCAGATATGAGTGAGCTGATGGATCTGCATATCAAAACGGTTTACCAGGCACGCCAGTCGCTGATGAAAAAAATAGGCTGTAGTGGGGCCGTGGATTTGATGCACAAACTGCACAGTGACATCTTCAAAAATTGGCTGGCGGAGAGTCACCGGTTGCATTGAGTTTGCTGCTTGCAGGCCGATGAATAAAAAAAGCCCGCGTACTGACGCGGGCTTTGTTTCATATCTGCATCGAATTACATACGTTCTACGGTTTCAATACCCAGGGTATCGAGGCCGAGCTTCAGCGTTTTCGCCGTCAGCAGCGCCAGCTTCAGGCGGCTATTACGCACCGCTTCGCTCTCGGCAGAGAGGATTGGGCAGTGCTCATAGAAGCCAGAGAACAGACCGGCCAGATCGTACAGGTAGGCGCACATCACGTGCGGCGTACCGTCGCGAGCAACCACGTTCAGCGTTTCTTCGAACTGCAGCAGGCGTGCGGCCAGTTGGGCTTCACGCTCTTCGGTAATGGTAACCGCGGCGTTAACGATCTCGCTTTCTTCCAGCTCCGCTTTACGGAATACGGACAGCACGCGAGTATAGGCATACTGCATATACGGCGCGGTGTTGCCTTCAAAGGCCAGCATATTGTCCCAGTCGAACACGTAGTCGGTGGTGCGGTTTTTGGAGAGATCCGCATATTTCACCGCGCCGATACCGACGGCGTTAGCCAGTTTTTCCAGCTCGTCAGCCGGCATATCCGGGTTCTTCTCAGCCACCAGGCGACGCGCGCGCTCCAGCGCTTCATCCAGCAGATCTGCCAGCTTCACGGTACCGCCGGCGCGGGTTTTGAACGGCTTGCCGTCTTTACCCAGCATCATGCCGAACATGTGGTGCTCCAGCGGCACGGAATCCGGAACGTAGCCCGCTTTACGCACGATGGTCCACGCCTGCATCAGGTGCTGGTGCTGACGGGAATCGATGTAATACAGTACGCGGTCGGCGTGCAGCGTTTCGTAGCGATATTTCGCACAGGCGATATCGGTGGTGGTGTACAGGTAGCCGCCATCCTTTTTCTGGATGATGACCCCCATCGGCTCGCCTTCTTTGTTCTTGAATTCGTCAAGGAACACCACGGTTGCACCTTCGCTCTCTACCGCCAGACCTTTGGCTTTGAGATCGGCTACGATACCCGGTAGCATCGGGTTGTACAGGCTTTCACCCATCACGTCGTCACGGGTTAGCGTCACGTTCAGGCGATCGTAGGTCAGCTGATTCTGGGACATGGTAATGTCGACCAGCTGACGCCACATTTTACGGAAGTATTCGTCGCCGCCCTGCAGCTTCACCACGTAGCTACGCGCGCGCTCGGCGAAGGCTTCGTCTTCGTCGTAATGTTTTTTCGCATCGCGGTAGAAACCTTCAAGGTCCGCCAGCGCCATTTCGCCGGCGTTGTCCTGCTGCTGCTTTTCCAGCCACGCAATCAGCATACCGAACTGGGTACCCCAGTCGCCGACGTGGTTGGCGCGGATAACCTTATGGCCCATCAGCTCAAGGGTACGTACCGCGGCGTCGCCGATGATGGTGGAGCGCAGGTGGCCCACGTGCATCTCTTTGGCGACGTTTGGCGCGGAGTAGTCGACCACGATGGTCTGCGCTTCCGGCTGCGCGATGCCCAGACGATCGCTTTTCAGCGCCTGAGTGACATGCTCGGCCAGGAAGGCGGGATCGAGGAAGATATTGATAAAGCCCGGCCCGGCGATTTCCACTTTATTGGCGATGCCATCAAGCTGGAGATGAGACAGTACCTGCTCTGCCAGTTGTCGCGGCGCCATGCCCAGCTTCTTAGCAACCGCCATCACGCCGTTAGCCTGATAGTCGCCGAACTGTACTTTTGCTGACTGACGAACCTGTGGTTCGCAATCGGCAGGTGCGCCTGCCGCAATCATGGCCTGACTGACTTTTTCTGAGAGAAGAGCCTGAATATTCACCGGAATACCTTACGTTTTAGACGCCGTCACCATGCTGGTTCAGCGCCGGGTGTGGATAAATTAAGGCGGGAGTATACTGCATTTGCCGGATGCCGTCAGCATTGGCCCAACGCCGCCTGAACAGGGATTAATCGCTTGTCCGCCTCATAGGTTGGTTCAGCGCCAACAACAGGGTAGATTAGCCTTTTCATTGATTAAGAGTAGGGCTGAAATGGCAAACTGGCAGACGATGGCACAGCTACAGGATATTTCTGCGGATCTCCCGCGCTTCACCGAGGCGCTCAGCGCGCTTGCCCGGCGACTGGGGTTGGATATTGCGCCGCTCAACGCTGACCACATTTCGTTACGCTGCCATCAGAATGCCACTGCCGAACGCTGGCGAGCCGGTTTCGAGCAGTGTGGTACGCTGCTGTCGGAAAACATTATCAATGGTCGTCCCATCTGTCTGTTCAAACTTGATGAGCCGGTCTGCGTCGCGCACTGGCAGTTTACGGTCGTTGAACTGCCGTGGCCGGGGGAGAAGCGTTATCCCCATGAAGGTTGGGAGCATATTGAAATCGTCCTGCCGGGCGAACCGGCGCAACTTAACGCCCGCGCGCTGGCGTTGCTGTCCGATGACGGCTTGAGCCAGCCGGGTATTTCGGTGAAAACCAGCTCGCCGAAAGGGGAACGCGAACGCTTGCCCAACCCTACCATGGCGGTGACTGACGGCAAGGTGACGGTAAAATTTCATCCGTGGACGATTGAAGAGATCGTTGCCAGTGAGCAGGCAGTGTAACAATGTGAGCTAACGCGGGGTCTGTCGCACGGAACAGTGGCATGATCGGATGCTGGAGAAAAATGGAGAGAGACATGGCATTGCTGGAGATCTGCTGTTACAGCACGGAATGCGCGGTTATCGCGCAGCAGAACGGGGCCGACCGCATTGAACTGTGCGCCGCGCCGTTGGAAGGTGGTCTGACGCCGTCGTACGGCGTGTTGAGAGCCACGCGCCAACGGGTGACGATACCCATCCATCCCATTATTCGCCCGCGAGGCGGTGATTTTTGTTATACCGACGGTGAGTTTGCCGCCATGCTGGAAGATGTTCGCCAGGTTCGTTCGTTGGGGTATCCCGGCGTTGTGATTGGCGTGCTCAACCCCGAAGGGCAGGTCGATATCCCACGGATGCGACAAATTATGGTAGCCGCGGGGCCGCTGGCGGTGACATTCCACCGGGCGTTTGATATGTGTGCGAATCCGCTGCAAGCTGCTGATGCACTGGCGGAATTAGGTGTCGCCCGCATACTGACTTCGGGGCAACAGCCGTCGGCGGAAAAAGGTATTTCATTAATTCGGGAACTAATCGCCCGTAACGATACTCCAACCATTATGGCGGGTGCAGGAGTAAGAGCGAGCAACCTTACGCTCTTCCTGGAAGCAGGCGTCAAAGAAGTGCACAGTTCAGCGGGGCAATGGCTGCCCTCCGACATGCGTTATCGCAACCCCGGGTTGTCAATGTCAACGGATCCTGAAGCTGATGAGTATTCGCGTTATGCCGTCGACGGCGCGGCAGTGGCCGCAATGAAAGCGATCATCACGCAGCATGAGTAGCTAACGTTTTTTACCGCGCGTCATATCGCCCAATATGATGCTTGCTTGTACCAGGCCCCTGCCCATTAAACAGGGGCCTTTTTTTCTCCGTCATATTTCAACCCGCCACTGCGTTGGCTTTCCTCGCTCGCCCCAGTCACGTACTGATGTACGCTCCAGGGGACTCGCTGCGTCGCCGCCTTGTTGCAGGCTGAAATATTCAGGAGAAAATGTGCCTGGGAACGGAAAATAGGGTTATGGCTTCCGGGCAATCAGGACCGCGCGCAGCGGGGCGGGATAGCCCTCCACCGTTTTGCTCGGGTCGTTCGGGTCAAGGAAGTCAGCCAGCGACTCGGTCACCATCCACTCGGTGCGGCGCTGCTCTTCGGTGGTCGTCACGCTCATATCAGCGATGCGTACGTCGACAAAGCCGCACTTCTCGAGCCAGTTTTTCAGCGCCAGCGCGGACGGAATAAAATAGACGTTGCGCATTTGCGCGTAGCGGTCTCCTGGCACCAGCACCGTATTCTCGTCGCCTTCCACCACCAGCGTTTCCAGTACCAGCTCACCCTCGCTGACCAGCTGATCTTTCAACTGCCAGATATGCTCCAGCGGCGAGCGGCGGTGGTACAACACCCCCATTGAAAAGACGGTATCAAACGCTTTCAGCGCCGGAAGCTGCTCGATACCCAGCGGCAGCAGGTGCGCGCGTTGATCGTTACCCAGCAATTTACGCACCGCTTCAAACTGGCACAGGAACAGCTGGGTCGGGTCGATACCGACTGCCAGATGCGCGCCTGCGCCAATCATACGCCACAGGTGATAACCGCTGCCGCAACCGACGTCGAGAATGGTACGCCCGCTCAGGTCAGACAGATGCGGTAATACGCGCTCCCATTTCCA
The DNA here is from genome assembly GCF_028069715.1 of Kluyvera sp. Awk 3. Classification (NCBI taxonomy): domain Bacteria; kingdom Pseudomonadati; phylum Pseudomonadota; class Gammaproteobacteria; order Enterobacterales; family Enterobacteriaceae; genus Kluyvera; species Kluyvera sp. Awk 3. The sequence goes on from NZ_JANEWH010000005.1 coordinate 5,898, forward strand.
GTCGGAGCGCCATTCGGTGTCGATGTTAACGCCATACAGTGAAAATGGTCCTTTACGCCACGGCATCAGGTTACGCATCAAGGTATCAATGCGTTTAAGCTGGCCTTCACTCAGCGGCGTTTCGCTTTCCGCGGTGACGCTGTGCAGCAGGTCAAGTTTCCAGGGTTGAATTTCTGGCAGAAATTCAACGGCATTGGCCCATTGCTTAAACAGACCATGCTGATCGCGCTGCCAGGCGCCAATCTGCGCGGGCAGCGTTTCCAGCCAGTGGGAGAGCGGGCTTTTGGCGATTAACTGATAAAAATTGCCGAATTCGATCATGCCGGGGTTCCTGCTTTCAGTGCCACCAGGGAGCCAAAGTTAAAGCACTGGAACCACAGCTCGCTGTGTTCGAAACCGGCCTCGCGCAGACGCGCTTTGTGCACTTCAACGGAGTCGGTCAGCATGACGTTTTCCAGCATGCTGCGCTTCTGGCTGATTTCCAGCTCGCTATAGCCGTTGGCGCGCTTAAAGTCATGGTGCATGTTAAACAGCAATTCGCCGACGGTCGCGTCTTCGAAGCTGAACTTCTCTGACAGCACCAGCGCGCCGCCAGGGTTGAGCCCCTGATAAATTTTGTTCAATAACGCCTGACGTTCAGCGGGTTCGAGGAACTGCACGGTAAAGTTCAGCACCACCATGGAGGCGTTGTGAATTTCAATATCGCGAATGTCACCTTCAATCACCTCGACCGGGGTCGGCGCTTTGTAGGCGTCGATATGGCGGCGGCAGCGTTCAATCATCGCGGGAGAGTTGTCGACGGCGATGATACGGCAGTCGTTATAGGCGATGTTACGGCGTACGGAGAGGGTGGCCGCACCCAGCGAGCATCCCAGATCGTAGACCTGCGTGCCGGGCTGCACAAAGCGCTCGGCCAGCATGCCAATCATCGAGATAATATTCGAGTAGCCCGGTACGGAACGTTGGATCATATCCGGGAAGACTTCGGCTACCCGTTCGTCGAAAGTCCAGTCGCCAAGATGGGCGATCGGGGCAGAAAATAGCGTGTCGCGGTCAGACATAAGGTGAAATCCGGAAAAATAAAAACGGCGTATTGTGCGCTAATGAAGGGAGAAAACCAACTCCCACGGCATATACCAGAGGTTCGCCAGCACCATTAGCAACAGCGAAATGTAGGTTGCGCTCATGCCGGAGCGCCGCCAACGGAAGAGGCGATGATGGAATCCATAATAGTGCATCAGCCGCCCGGCCAGCAGCAACAGGCCGCAAATGTGCACCATCCAGGTCTCAGCGCCGTTCATTTCCATAAACAGCAGCAGTACCACGCCAATGGGGATGTATTCCACCGCGTTGCCGTGAATGCGGATGGCGCTCTGCAGCTCGCTAAAGCCGCCGTCACCGTAGGCAACGCGGTACAGCATACGCAGGCGAACGACATCAAAGGAAAACTTTATCAGCAACAATGCCGCCAGCACGGCATACAACGCGCTAACCATACAAACTCCCTTTCTGTTGGCAGATGGCACTCATTATCATAGGTAGGAACGTCAGAAAAGAGAAGATTGTTGTGGTATTGCCGGCGCCTCGCCGAGGTCGGGAAGGGCGGCGCGCAGCGTATTCCACAAAGCGTCTACCAGCTCGGGCGCCTGGGCGATATCCGGCGTATGCAGGAACAAATAGGGCGTGGCGGTTTGCTGCCATAGCGGCAATTTTTCCAGCCACGGTGTAAACATCGCCAGATTTTGCGCCATATTATCGCTGCCGATAAAGCGCACCATCGGCTGCCCGGCGGTGACCACAGCGTGCACCGGCACTTTCGGCTTTTTACGCTGTGCCTCGATGATAGCTTCATTGTGCGGGATCGCGGCATGCACCGGGCGGCTGTCGAGAATCACGCGATTCACCCCGCGTTCGTGCAGGCCACGATTAAGCTGCCGTTCTTCATCCCCTTTACTGAAAAAGCCAGGATGACGAACTTCCACGCCGTAATGGAAATCTTTCGGCAGGCTGTCGAGGAAAGCCCATAGTGCGGGGAGGTCGCGCGGCCCAAAGGTCGCGGGAAGCTGTAACCAGTACTGGCCAATCCGCCCGGCGAGCGGCGATAGCCGCTGGAAAAATTCCTGCGTGAGATCGTCACACTGGCGCAGCGCTGCCTGATGCGAAATGGTCGCCGGAAACTTAAAGCAGAAACGGAAGTTATCGTCCGTCTGCGCCTGCCAGCGGGCGACGATCTCGGCTTTTGGCAGCGCGTACAGCGTCGTGTTGCCCTCTACGCAATTGAAGAAGCGAGCATACTGTTCAAGGCTGGTAATACCCAGTCGCCCCCATTTCGGGTGCGACCATTGGGGAAGCCCTAGATAAATCATAAGGCGGCCAGGATCTCCTCGGTGCTGCGAACCCGGGCGATGCGCGGGAAAATATGCGTCATGCTGCCCTGATGCTGTTCAGCGGAAGCGGCGCTGCACGCGTCTTCGGCGATGATCAGATTAAAGCCCAGCTCCCAGGCGTTACGTGCGGTCGACTCGACGCCGATGTTGGTCGAAATGCCGCACAGAATAATGGTGTCGATGCCGCGACGACGCAGCTGCATCTCAAGATCGGTGCCGTAGAAGGCGCCCCACTGGCGTTTGGTCACTTCGATATCGCTGTCCTGTTTACCCAGTTCCGCTGGGTAGGTCCACCAGTTGTCCGGCAGCGCTTTTGCCGGGGCCTGCGCGTCAACCGGTTGTTTTAACGCTTCGGCAAAGTCGGCAGACCAGCCCACGCGAACCATCACCACCGGCGCAGAGGCGGCGCGGCATTTTTCGGCTAAACGCGCGGCGCGTGCCACGACGTCGCTCGCGGTATGCGGGCCGCCGGCGAATGGCAGAATACCTTCCTGCAAGTCAATGACGACAAGAGCGGTTTTGTTTGCGACTAAATTCAGCATGGTTTTTCCTCTGTAAGCGGGCTGTTGGGGGCATACCTTACAATCGTCGCCAGGTGATCGAATGGATAATTATTGTTAATTTTTGTGAGCGTAAGCAATAAGCGTTCAGCAAACAGGCGTATAAACCGCACTGGGCTTATCGTCAGCGAGAATTTCCAGTATAATAGCCCCCTTTTTTCATCCAGTAGTGACATTCAGCTAAAGCTGCGACAGTAACGCCTGCAGGGCAGGCGACAATCCGCCGACGGCTAAGTTAAGGGATATCTCATGCGTACAGAATATTGCGGACAGCTTCGACAGTCCCACGTTGGGCAGCAGGTGACTCTGTGTGGTTGGGTCAACCGCCGTCGTGATCTCGGTAGCCTCATTTTTATCGATATGCGCGACCGTGAAGGCATCGTACAGGTGTTCTTCGATCCGGACCGTGCGGATGCGTTGAAGTTAGCCTCTGAACTGCGTAATGAGTTCTGCATTCAGGTAACCGGCACCGTTCGTGCGCGCGACGAAAAGAACATCAACGCGGATATGGCAACCGGCGCTATCGAAGTTCTGGCTTCCGATCTGGTTATCATCAACCGTTCAGAATCACTGCCGCTGGACTCTAACCACGTCAACACCGAAGAAGCGCGTCTGAAGTACCGCTACCTCGATCTGCGTCGTCCGGAAATGGCTCAGCGCCTGAAAACTCGCGCTAAAATCACCAGCTTCGTGCGCCGCTTTATGGACGATCACGGTTTCCTCGATATCGAAACCCCGATGCTGACCAAAGCGACCCCGGAAGGCGCGCGCGATTACCTGGTACCGTCTCGCGTTCACAAAGGTAAATTCTACGCGCTGCCGCAGTCGCCTCAGCTGTTCAAACAGCTGCTGATGATGTCCGGTTTCGACCGCTATTATCAGATTGTAAAATGCTTCCGTGACGAAGATCTGCGTGCTGACCGTCAACCTGAATTTACCCAGATCGACGTGGAAACTTCCTTCATGACAGCCCCGCAGGTGCGTGAAGTGATGGAAGCGATGGTGCGTCAGCTGTGGCTGGAAATTAAAGGCGTGGATCTGGGCGACTTCCCAATCATGACCTTCGCCGAAGCTGAACGCCGTTACGGTTCCGACAAACCGGACCTGCGTAACCCGATGGAGCTGGTGGACGTTGCTGACCTGCTGAAAGACGTGGAATTCGCCGTCTTCTCCGGCCCGGCAAACGATCCGAAAGGCCGCGTAGCTGCGCTGCGCGTACCGGGCGGTGCTGCGCTGACCCGTAAGCTGATCGACGAATACGGCAACTTTGTGAAGATCTACGGTGCGAAAGGCCTGGCATACATCAAAGTCACCGAACGCGCCAAAGGTCTGGAAGGCATCACCAGCCCGGTCGCTAAATTCCTGACCGCCGACATCATTGAAGCTATCCTTGAGCGCACTGGCGCGCAGGACGGCGACATGATCTTCTTCGGCGCGGATAACAAGAAAGTGGTTGCCGACGCGATGGGCGCGCTGCGCCTCAAGCTGGGTAAAGACCTGAATCTGACCGACGAAACGATGTGGGCGCCGCTGTGGGTTATCGACTTCCCGATGTTTGAAGACGACGGTGAAGGCGGCCTGACCGCGATGCACCACCCGTTCACCTCGCCGAAAGACATGACCGCCGAAGAACTGAAAGCGGCACCGGAAGACGCAGTCGCCAACGCCTACGATATGGTGATCAACGGCTACGAAGTGGGCGGCGGTTCTGTGCGTATTCACCGTGGCGACATGCAGCAGACCGTGTTCGGTATTCTCGGCATCAACGAACAAGAGCAGCGCGAGAAGTTTGGCTTCCTGCTGGACGCGCTGAAGTACGGTACGCCGCCGCACGCGGGTCTGGCATTCGGTCTCGACCGTCTGACCATGCTGCTGACCGGCACCGACAACATCCGTGACGTTATCGCTTTCCCGAAAACGACCGCGGCTGCCTGCCTGATGACCGAAGCGCCAAGCTTCCCCAATCCGGCCTCTCTGGGCGAGCTGGGTATCCAGGTTGTGGCAAAAGAGCCGAAAGCGTCGGCGGAGAACGAGTAACATGCTATTCAAGCAGCCCGTCTCTATTCTGGTGGTCATTTATGCCCAGGACAGTAAACGGGTGCTGATGCTGCAGCGACGCGATGACCCCGATTTCTGGCAGTCGGTTACCGGCAGCCTGGAAGCGGGGGAAACCGCGTCGCAGGCCGCCATGCGCGAAGTAAAGGAAGAGGTCACCATTGACGTTGTTTCTGAGCAACTGACCTTGATGGACTGTCAGCGCACGGTGGAGTTTGAAATTTTTCAACATTTACGACATCGCTATGCGCCGGGCGTGGTGCGCAATACGGAATCCTGGTTCTGCCTTGCGCTGCCCCACGAGCGGGAGATTGTGTTCACTGAACACCTGGCCTACCAATGGCTCGATGCGCCCGTTGCGGCGGCGCTGACCAAGTCGTGGAGTAACCGGCAGGCGATTGAAGAATTTGTCATTAACGCTGCCTGATAGGGCAAAGTTTTTTGGAGATATTTTTATGGCAGGTCATAGTAAATGGGCCAACACCAGACATCGTAAAGCGGCGCAGGATGCAAAGCGCGGCAAAATTTTCACCAAGATCATTCGTGAGCTGGTGACGGCGGCCAAACTGGGCGGCGGTGATCCGGATGCTAACCCGCGTCTGCGTGCGGCGGTGGATAAAGCACTGTCCAACAACATGACCCGTGACACCCTGAACCGTGCCATTGCGCGCGGTGTGGGCGGTGATGAAGACTCGAATATGGAGACCATCATCTATGAAGGTTACGGTCCTGGCGGCACGGCGGTGATGATTGAATGTCTGTCCGATAACCGTAACCGTACCGTTGCGGAAGTGCGTCACGCGTTCAGCAAAACCGGCGGCAACCTGGGAACTGACGGTTCGGTTGCTTACCTGTTCAGCAAAAAAGGCGTGATCTCTTTTGAGAAAGGCGACGAAGACGTCATCATGGAAGCGGCGCTGGAAGCCGGTGCTGAAGACGTTGTGACCTTCGATGACGGCGCGATTGACGTTTACACCGCGTGGGAAGAGATGGGCAAAGTGCGCGACGCGCTGGAAGCCGCGGGTCTGAAAGCTGACGCCGCTGAAGTCTCAATGATTCCGTCGACCAAAGCGGACATGGATGCGGAAACCGCGCCGAAGCTGCTGCGTCTTATCGACATGCTGGAAGACTGTGACGATGTTCAGGAAGTCTACCACAACGGTGAAATCTCTGACGAGGTTGCTGCTACCTTAGAATGAGGTGGCTGAACCCTAACATAACAGGAGATGCGTGATGGCTATTATTCTCGGCATTGACCCGGGGTCGCGCATCACCGGTTATGGTGTGATTCGCCAGGTGGGTCGTCAGTTGACCTACCTCGGCAGCGGTTGCATTCGCACCAAAGTTGAGGATCTCCCGTCGCGCCTGAAGTTGATTTACGCGGGCGTGACGGAGATTATCACCCAGTTCCAGCCGGACTATTTCGCGATAGAACAGGTCTTTATGGCGAAAAACGCCGACTCGGCGCTTAAGCTGGGGCAGGCGCGCGGGGTGGCGATTGTCGCCGCCACTAACCAGGAACTGCCGGTCTTTGAGTACGCCGCCCGTCAGGTCAAACAGACCGTGGTGGGTATCGGTAGCGCGGAAAAAAGCCAGGTTCAGCATATGGTGCGCACGTTGCTCAAACTGCCCGCCAACCCACAGGCCGATGCCGCGGATGCGCTGGCTATCGCCATTACCCACTGCCACGTCAGCCAGAACGCCATGCAGGTGAGTGACGCCAGGTTGAATTTAGCGCGTGGGCGGTTGCGATAATCACAAATGAGGCTGGATAAACATCCAGCCTTTTTTTATGATAGTACATTACATTTCAGCCCTTAACGCAGGAGCGTCACGTGATAGGCAGACTCAGAGGCATCATTCTCGAAAAACAACCCCCGTTGGTCCTTCTGGAAACCGGCGGCGTCGGCTATGAAGTGCATATGCCCATGACCTGTTTTTACGAGCTGCCGGAAGCCGGGCAGGAAGCGATTGTCTTTACCCACTTCGTGGTGCGTGAAGACGCGCAGTTGCTGTACGGTTTCAACAACAAACAGGAACGTACCCTGTTTAAAGAGCTGATTAAAACCAACGGCGTCGGCCCGAAGCTGGCGTTGGCTATTCTCTCCGGCATGTCGGCGCAGCAGTTTGTCAACGCGGTGGAACGCGAAGAGCTGGGCGCACTGGTCAAGCTGCCGGGGATTGGCAAGAAAACCGCCGAGCGTCTTATCGTCGAGATGAAAGACCGCTTCAAAGGCCTGCACGGCGACCTCTTTACGCCAGCCGCCGATTTGGTACTGACCTCACCGGCTGGCCCGGAGAGCGACGACGCCGAGCAGGAAGCGGTTGCCGCGCTGGTGGCGCTGGGCTATAAACCTCAGGAAGCCAGCCGGATGGTGAGCAAAATTGCCCGTCCGGACGCCAGCAGCGAAACATTGATCCGCGAAGCGCTCCGCGCAGCGCTATGAGGTAAAGGATGATTGAAGCAGACCGCCTGATCTCAGCAGGTAGTACGATAGCGGAAGAGGTGGCCGATCGCGCCATCCGCCCGAAATTACTGGAAGAGTACATCGGCCAGCCGCAGGTGCGCTCGCAGATGGAAATCTTTATTCAGGCGGCGAAACTGCGCGGCGACGCGCTGGACCATCTGCTCATCTTCGGTCCGCCGGGTTTAGGGAAAACCACGCTGGCGAATATCGTGGCCAATGAAATGGGCGTTAACCTTCGCACCACCTCAGGCCCCGTGCTGGAGAAAGCGGGCGACCTGGCGGCCATGCTCACCAACCTTGAACCTCATGATGTGCTGTTTATCGATGAGATCCACCGCCTGTCTCCGGTCGTCGAGGAGGTGCTGTACCCGGCGATGGAAGACTATCAGTTGGACATTATGATTGGCGAAGGCCCGGCTGCCCGGTCGATTAAAATCGATCTGCCGCCCTTTACCCTGATTGGTGCCACCACCCGCGCGGGTTCGCTGACCTCGCCTCTGCGCGATCGCTTCGGTATCGTACAGCGTCTGGAATTTTATCAAGTACCTGATCTCCAGCACATCGTGGGCCGCAGCGCCCGCTATATGGGGCTGGAGATGAGCGATGAAGGCGCGCTGGAAGTGGCGCGTCGCGCACGCGGTACGCCGCGTATTGCCAACCGCCTGCTCAGGCGTGTGCGCGATTATGCGGAAGTGAAGCACGACGGCACCATTTCCGCAGAGATTGCTGCGCAGGCGCTGGATATGCTGAACGTTGACGCGGAAGGCTTTGACTATATGGACCGCAAGCTGCTGCTGGCGGTGATTGATAAGTTCTTTGGCGGGCCGGTCGGGTTGGATAACCTGGCGGCGGCAATTGGCGAAGAGCGAGAAACCATTGAGGACGTGCTGGAGCCCTATCTGATTCAGCAAGGGTTCTTGCAGCGCACGCCACGTGGCCGTATGGCAACCTCGCGCGCGTGGACGCACTTCGGCATCCAGCCGCCCGAGATGCCTTAGTGTCTGATGGCGCTTCGCTTATCAGGCCTACGGAATTGTGTAGGCCCGGTATGCGAAGCGACGCCGGAAAAATCAGGCAGCGGCTTTCTTTGTCATACTCAGAATAAACAGCAGCGCCGCGCACAGCACCACGGAAGGGCCGGCTGGCGTATCGTAAAACGCCGAGAAGGTTAGCCCACCGGTTACCGCAATCATCCCAACACCCACCGCAATCCCCGCCATCTGCTCTGGCGTACGGGCGAAGCGACGTGCCGTCGCGGCCGGAATAATCAGCAGCGAGGTGATAATCAGCGCCCCGACAAACTTCATCGCCACGCCGATGGTCAGCGCTGTCACCAGCATCAGCAGCAGCTTAACCCGCTGTAGCTTCACGCCGTCGACAAACGCCAGATCCGGGCTGATGGTCATCGACAGCAGATTACGCCACTGCCAGAACAGAATTGCCAGCACCACAATCACGCCGAGCGCGATCGAGACAAGATCCTGCGGGGTGACCGCCAGCAGGTCGCCAAACAGGTAGGCCATCAGGTCGACGCGGATGTTCGACATCAAGCTTACCACCACCAGACCGAGCGACAGCGCGCTATGCGCCATAATGCCGAGCAGGGTATCCACCGCCAGGTGAGGGCGCTTTTCCAGCCACACCAGCCCCGCCGCCAGCAGCAGCGTCACGGCGATGACCGCATAAAACGGATTCACGTCGAGCAGTAAACCAAAAGCGACACCCAGCAGGGAAGCATGCGCCAGAGTATCGCCAAAATAGGACATACGACGCCAGACCACAAATGAGCCTAACGGGCCGGCAGCACACGCCAGCATCATTCCGGCAAGCCAACCGGGAAGTAAAATTTCAATCATGACTGCCCATTTCCCCGACGTAAAACAATACGGCCCTGTAAATCGTGGCGGTGGTTATGTTGATGACGATAAATTCCGAGCTGCTCGGCGCCGCGCGGCCCAAACATTGAGATAAATTCCGGGTGCATTGAGACCACATCCGGCGTGCCGGAACAGCAAATATGATGGTTGAGGCACAGCACTTCGTCGGTTTTCGCCATAACCAGATGCAGGTCGTGCGACACCATCAGCACCGCGCAGTCCAGCTCCTGGCGCAGTTGGTTGATCAGATCGTACAGCGCCACCTGACCATTAACGTCAACGCCTTGAGTCGGCTCATCCAGCACCAGCAATTGCGGTTTGTTCAGCAGCGCACGAGCCAGCAGTACGCGCTGGGTTTCGCCACCGGAAAGCTTCTGCATTGGCGCATCCTGCAGGTGTCCTGCCTGCACGCGTTTGAGCGCCGGGAGAATATCTTCTTTACGTGTAGCAGGGTGCAGACGCAAAAAACGCTTGACGGTCAGCGGCAATGTCGCATCAAGGTAAACCTTCTGTGGTACATAGCCGATACGCAGCTGTTTTTCGCGTACCACGACGCCTTCGCTGGGCGCAACAAGCCCGAGCACTACGCGTACCAGCGTAGATTTACCCGCGCCGTTAGGGCCAAGCAGCGTCAGAATGCGGCCTGGCTTGAGATTCAGTGAGATGTCGGAGAGCACCCGGCGCTGGCCGAAGCTGACGGAGACATTTTCCAGCGATACAAGATTCGTCATAGCAATTAGGGGTTGCACAAGAGAGTGAATGTTATAATATCACACTTCTTTCATTCATTTCGATTATTAGACGCATTATGTTACAGAAAAATACGCTTCTTTTCGCAGCTTTATCCATGGCCCTTTGGGGTAGCGCCGCACAGCGTGCCGATGCCGCCGTTGTTGCCTCACTGAAACCGTTAGGATTCATCGCTTCAGCGATTGCCGATGGCGTCACTGAGACCCAGGTTTTACTGCCTGACGGTGCGTCTGAGCATGACTATTCACTGCGCCCATCTGATGCAAAACGCTTACAGAACGCGGACTTAGTGGTCTGGATTGGTCCGGAGATGGAAGCCTTCATGGACAAGTCAACGCAAAGCATTTCCACCGCAAAAAAAGTGACGATCTCGCAGCTGGACGGCGTGAAACCGTTGCTCATGAAAGGGGCTGACGACGACGGTGACGAAGGTGCGGAAGAGGGCGATCATGACCACGCTCACGGCGAAAAAGGTGACGCACATCACCATCATGGCGAATACAACATGCATCTGTGGCTATCCCCAGAGATAGCGCGGCTTTCGGCGGTTGCAATCCATGACAAATTAGTGGAACTTATGCCCCAGAGTCGAGCCCGGCTTGACGCCAACCTGAAAGATTTTGAAGCCAATCTGGCTGCAACCGACAAGCAGGTGGCGAATGAGCTGGCGCCGGTGAAAGGAAAGGGGTATTTCGTTTTTCATGATGCCTATGGTTACTACGAAAAACACTACGGTTTGACGCCGCTTGGGCACTTCACCGTCAACCCTGAGATTCAACCCGGTGCGCAGCGTTTACATCAAATAAGAACACAGTTGGTTGAGCAAAAAGCAACCTGCGTTTTTGCTGAGCCACAATTCAGGCCCGCTGTCGTTGAATCTGTCGCGCGGGGTACCAACGTTCGCATGGGAACGCTGGACCCACTTGGCACGAATATACAGTTGAGCAAAGAAAGCTATCCGGCGTTTCTGACTCAACTGGCGACCCAGTATGCGAGCTGCCTGAAAGGAGATAAGTAAGGAAGTGAATACGTGCAGCAGATAGCCCGCTCTGTCGCTCTGGCATTTAACAATTTGCCTCGGCCCCACCGCGTTATGCTGGGGTCACTCACCGTTCTCACGTTGGCCGTCGCCGTATGGCGGCCATACGTTTACCATCCAACCTCTTCATCACCCGTTACCCGGACGATTGAGCTGGAGAAAAAAGAAATTCGTTCTCTGTTGCCGGAGGCCAGTGAACCGATTGACCAGGCCGCGCAGGAAGATGAAGCCATCCCGCAGGACGAACTGGACGACAAAGTCGATAACGAAACGGGCGTGCATGAATATGTGGTATCCACGGGCGATACCCTGAGCAGCATCCTGAATCAGTACGGTATTGATATGGGAAATATCAGCCAGCTTGCCGCTTCTGATAAAGACCTGAAAAACATGAAGGTGGGCCAGCAGCTCTCCTGGACATTGAACGATGATGGCGATCTCCAGCGTTTAACCTGGGAAATGTCGCGTCGTGAAACCCGTACCTACGATCGCGTTGCAAACGGTTTCAAAATGAGCAGCGAGATGCAGCAGGGCGACTGGGTTAACAGCCTGATTAAAGGTACCGTTGGCGGCAGCTTTGTCTCCAGCGCAACCAGCGCCGGGTTAACCAGCGCGGAAGTCAGCGCGGTAATTAAAGCGATGCAATGGCAGATGGACTTCCGTAAGCTGAAAAAAGGCGATGAGTTCTCGGTGCTGATGTCGCGCGAAATGCTCGACGGCAAGCGTGAGCAGAGCCAACTGCTTGGCGTACGTTTACGTTCTGATGGTAAAGATTACTACGCGATCCGCGCGGAAGACGGTAAGTTCTACGACCGTAACGGCACCGGGCTGGCGAAGGGCTTTCTGCGCTTCCCAACCTCGCGTCAGTTCCGCGTATCGTCTAACTTTAATCCACGTCGCCTGAATCCGGTGACCGGGCGTGTCGCGCCGCACCGTGGCGTTGATTTCGCGATGCCGCAAGGGACGCCGGTTCTTGCGGTGGGCGACGGTGAAGTTGTTGTCGCCAAGCGTAGCGGCGCTGCCGGGTATTACGTTGCACTGCGTCATGGCCGTACCTACACCACGCGCTATATGCACCTGCGTAAGCTGTTGGTGAAACCGGGTCAGAAGGTGAAACGTGGCGATCGTATTGCGTTGTCGGGCAATACAGGGCGTTCAACCGGCCCGCACCTGCACTATGAAGTGTGGATCAACCAGCAGGCGGTGAACCCGCTGACGGCGAAACTGCCGCGTACCGAAGGGTTGACCGGTTCTGACCGCGCCGATTATCTGGCGCAGGTGAAACAGGTTCTGCCGCAGCTGCGTTTTGACTAGTTTCGTCTAAGAAGTAAACGTTCAGAGCCGACGCCCACAGGGTGTCGGCTTTTTCTTTTGTGCGAAGCTCCTCACCTCGCTAAACTATCTGATTATCCACACCGACCTGATGATGCGACCCTGGAACAGGCATGGAAACGAAAAAAAATAACAGTGAATACATTCCCGAGTTTGAGAAATCTTTCCGTCACCCGCAGTACTGGGGGGCATGGTTAGGCGTGCTGGCATTTGCAGGGATTGCCTACGTTCCCGCAAAATTCCGCGACCCTATCCTGGGAAAACTGGGTCGTCTGGCGGGGCGATTTGGCCGCAGCGCTCGGCGTCGCGCGCAAATCAATCTTCTGTACTGCTTCCCGGAAAAAAGCGAAGACCAGCGCGAAGCGATTATCGATGAGATGTTCGCTACCGCGCCGCAGGCGATGGTAATGATGGCCGAGCTGGCGTTGAAGGGGCCGGAAAAAATTCTGCCGCGTCTCGACTGGCAGGGGCAAGAGATTATTGACGAAATGCGCCGCAACGGTGAAAACGTTATCTTCCTGGTCCCGCACGGTTGGGGGGTGGATATCCCGGCGATGGTGATGGCTTCGCAGGGCCAGAAAATGGCTGCGATGTTCCACAACCAGGGCAACAAGGTGTTCGACTATGTGTGGAATACCGTGCGTCGTCGCTTTGGCGGCCGCCTGCATGCGCGTAATGATGGCATTAAACCTTTTATTCAATCAGTGCGTCAGGGGTATTGGGGCTACTATCTGCCCGATCAGGATCACGGCCCGGAGCACAGCGAGTTTGTCGATTTCTTTGCAACCTACAAAGCCACGCTGCCGGCGATAGGGCGACTGATGAAAGTGTGCCGTGCGCGCGTGGTGCCGTTGTTCCCGGTTTATAACGGTGAAACGCATCGTTTGACGATTCTGGTGCGCCCACCGATGGACGACCTGCTGGAAGCGGATGACAACACCATAGCCCGCCGCATGAATGAAGAAGTGGAGATCTTTGTGGGTCCGCACGCCGAGCAGTATACGTGGATTCTGAAGTTGCTGAAGACGCGCAAGCCTGGTGAGATCGAGCCGTATCAGCGAAAAGAACTCTACCCAAAGAAAAAGAAATAGCTTAAACCCTGGGCGAGCAAAGCGACGTCGGGATGACTCCAGACCGTTCACGCCCTGCTTTGAGTGCAAAAAAAACCGGACATCGTCCGGTTTTTTACATCAATAACGTGAGTGTTACTCGACGGTCAGAATGCGCGTGGTGTTGGTTGAACCCACGGTGCTCATTACGTCACCCTGGGTGACAATCACCAGGTCACCGGACATCAGGTAGCCTTTATCACGCAGCAGGTTCACCGCATCGTGGGCTGCCGCAACGCCGTCGCAGGCGCTGTCGAAGAACACCGGCGTGACGCCACGGTACAGTGCGGTCAGGTTCAGCGTACGTTCATGGCGAGACATGGCGAAAATCGGCAGACCGGAGGTAATGCGTGAGGTCATCAGCGCGGTACGGCCGGATTCGGTCATGGTGATGATCGCGGTAATGCCTTTCAGGTGGTTGGCCGCGTACATCGCCGACATGGCGATCGCTTCTTCGACGTTGTCGAACTGTACATCAAGACGGTGTTTAGACACGTTGATGCTTGGGATCTTTTCTGCGCCCAGGCACACGCGCGCCATGGCCGCAACGGTTTCGGATGGATACTGGCCAGCCGCGGTTTCCGCAGACAGCATCACCGCATCGGTACCATCCAGTACGGCGTTCGCCACGTCCATGACTTCCGCACGGGTCGGCATCGGGTTGGTGATCATCGATTCCATCATCTGGGTTGCGGTAATGACCGCACGGTTCAGCTGACGCGCGCGACGAATCAGCGCTTTCTGAATACCGACCAGCTCCGGGTCGCCAATTTCGACACCGAGGTCGCCGCGGGCAACCATCACCACGTCGGAGGCGAGAATGATGTCGTCCATCGCATCCTGGCTGCAGACGGCTTCCGCACGTTCAACTTTGGAGACGATTTTCGCATCGCAACCGGCTTCGCGGGCCAGACGGCGAGCGTAGTTCAGATCTTCGCCACAGCGCGGGAAGGAGACGGCCAGATAGTCGACGCCGATTTTGGCGGCGGTCAGAATGTCGGCCTTGTCTTTTTCGGTCAGCGCTTCAGCGGACAGGCCGCCGCCTAATTTGTTGATGCCTTTATTGTTGGACAGTGGTCCGCCGACGGTCACTTCGGTGAACACCTTCATGCCCTGAACTTCCAGCACTTTTAACTGCACGCGGCCATCATCCAGCAGCAGGATGTCGCCCGGTACGACGTCTGCAGGCAGACCTTTATAGTCAATGCCTACTTTCTCTTTGTCGCCTTCACCTTTACCCAGGTTGGCGTCCAGCAGGAATTTGTCGCCAATATTCAGGAAAACTTTGCCTTCTTTGAAGGTCGATACGCGGATTTTTGGTCCTTGCAGATCGCCAAGGATAGCTACATGGCGCCCCAGTTTTGCTGCAATTTCGCGTACTTTGTCGGCACGTAACTGATGATCTTCTGGCGTACCGTGAGAGAAATTCATACGTACGACGTTAGCGCCGGCGGAAATTACCTTCTCGAGGTTATTATCGCGGTCAGTTGCTGGGCCTAACGTGGTGACGATCTTGGTTCTGCGAAGCCTTCTGGACATGTAATACTCCGTTGACTAATACAACTCAGGTGTTGCGTGAACAGGAATTCGGCAATATGCCAATAACGGGTTACCGAATGCTTAAATAGGTTACACTTTTTTTATCGCTTTTAGTGATTATCGCTGTGTGTCGATAGCTCTTTATCAAAGCGCGATTCCTTCAACGCTTCTTTGACTCGCTTCAAGTTATCCCTGAATTTCGCCCCGCGGCGCAAGGTAAAGCCGGTGGCCAGGACATCGATCACGGTCAACTGCGCCAAACGTGACACCATCGGCATGTAGATATCGGTATCTTCAGGGACGTCCAGCGTGATGGCGAGCGTGGCCTCGCGGGCCAGCGGCGTACCGGCGGAGGTGATGGCGATGACCATCGCGTCATTTTCCCTCGCCACCTGGGCGACCTCGACCAGGCTTTTCGTTCGCCCGGTATGGGAAATCAGCACCACAACGTCGTCGTCGCTGCAATTCATACAGCTCATTCGTTGCAAAACGATGTCATCGGAATAGATGACAGGGACGTTAAAGCGAAAAAATTTGTTCATGGCGTCGTGCGCCACGGCGGCAGAAGACCCCAGACCAAAGAAGGCGATTTTTTTTGCCTGGGTCAGCAGATCCACCGCGCGATTCACCGCCGACATATCGAGCGATTGCCGCACGTGAGCAAGGCTCGCCATCGCCGATTCGAATATTTTGGCCGTATAGGCTTCAACGCTGTCATCTTCGTCCACATTACGATTAACATACGGTGTACCGTTAGCCAGACTTTGGGCAAGATGCAGTTTAAAATCAGGAAAGCCTCGGGTTTCCAGACTGCGGCAGAAGCGGTTAACGGTCGGTTCACTGACCTCAGCTTCAAGGGCGAGTGCGGCAATGCTTGAATGAATTGCCTGTTCAGGGGCCGCCAGAATCACTTCTGCGACTTTTCGCTCGGATTTGCTAAGGTTTTCCAGTTGGGACTGGATTCTTTCCAGCATGTTCATCGTGACAAGGCGCTCATAGATTGAAACGATTCCATTAATGGGTGAAATCTGCAGGCGTTTTAGCAAGAATATACGCTTGAAGCGGGATGAAAAGTGAATAGGAACAGCAAAATATGTTGTTTTTTTTCATTACATGATCGGTGTCGTATTTTAACTGACACCGTTCGGGCGAAAGAACGAACAAAACTGGCCAATTGCCCTGACTATACGGCGATGATGGTTCCGAATTGTGCGATCGAAGGCGGTCAAAGCCGTTAAAGGGTTTCGGCAATTTCGTAAACACAGTACAGTGCACCGTAAGAAAATTACAACGATACCCGTCGTTTTCATGAAAACCTGAACGGCGACGGGTAGATAGCCTGGCATAGAACCGGGATTATAAACTGAGGAGAATGACATGGCGGTAACGCAAACGGCCCAGGCATGCGATCTGGTCATTTTCGGCGCGAAGGGAGACCTGGCCCGCCGAAAACTGCTGCCTTCCCTGTATCAGCTGGAAAAAGCCGGCCAGATTAATCCGGACACCCGCATTATCGGCGTAGGCCGTGCAGACTGGGATAAAGCGGCATACACCAAAGTTGTCCGCGAAGCGCTTGAAACCTTCATGAAAGAGAAGATTGATGAAGGCTTGTGGAATACCCTCAGCGCGCGTCTTGATTTCTGCAATCTTGATGTGAATGATGCGCCGGCGTTTTCGCGTCTTGGCGAGATGCTTGATCAAAAAAATCGCATCACCATTAACTATTTCGCGATGCCGCCTAGCACCTTTGGCGCCATCTGCCGCGGTCTGGGTGAAGCGAAGCTGAACGCCAAACCGGCGCGCGTCGTCATGGAAAAACCGCTGGGCACCTCGCTGGAAACCTCCCGCGAGATTAACGACCAGGTGGGTGAATACTTCGAAGAATGCCAGGTTTACCGTATCGACCACTATCTGGGTAAAGAAACGGTACTCAACCTGCTGGCGCTACGCTTTGCCAACTCCCTGTTTGTGAACAACTGGGATAACCGCACTATCGATCACGTGGAAATCACCGTGGCCGAAGAGGTCGGTATTGAAGGCCGTTGGGGGTACTTCGACCAGGCCGGTCAAATGCGCGACATGATCCAGAACCACCTGTTACAGGTTCTGTGCATGATTGCCATGGCGCCTCCTTCAGATTTAAGTGCTGACAGCATCCGCGATGAGAAAGTGAAAGTCCTGAAGTCTTTGCGTCGCATTGACCATACCAACGTGCGTGAAAAAACCGTCCGTGGACAATACACCGCTGGTTTTGCGCAAGGGCAGAAGGTGCCGGGCTACCTTGAAGAAGAGGGCGCGAACAAATCCAGCAACACCGAAACCTTCGTTTCCATTCGTGTGGACATTGATAACTGGCGCTGGTCGGGCGTGCCGTTCTACCTGCGCACCGGTAAACGTCTGCCGACCAAATGTTCAGAAGTGGTTGTGTACTTCAAAAACCCAGAGCTGAATCTGTTCAAAGAAACCTGGCCTGAGCTGCCGCAGAACAAGCTGACTATTCGTCTGCAGCCGGATGAAGGCGTGGATATTCAGATTCTTAACAAGGTTCCGGGTCTGGAGCACAAGCATAACCTGCAGGTGACCAAGCTGGATCTGAGCTACTCCGAGACCTTCAATCAGACGCATCTGGCCGATGCCTACGAACGTCTGCTGCTGGAAACCATGCGCGGCATCCAGGCGCTGTTCGTACGCCGCGATGAAGTGGAAGAAGCATGGAAGTGGGTCGATTCCATTACCGAAGCCTGGGCTAGCGATAAAGACGCGCCGAAACCGTATCAGGCGGGAACCTGGGGGCCGGTGGCATCCGTCGCCATGATTACTCGCGATGGCCGTTCCTGGAATGAGTTTGAGTAAGGCCTGACGGTAATCCAGAAGTGTTATTTTACCGGTAACATGATCTAACACAGCAAGTAGTGCTATTTTTGCGCATTTAAGCCCCGGGAGGATTCACCCCCGGGGCTTTTTTTATTACACTGCGAATAGACCTTTGCCTCTGAGCTGCGCTATACGGGCATTTATTGATTTGTCAGCCCTATGTAAACACCGTCGTGAGCCGCAGCCTGGACAGAAAAAATTTAAGGAGCCTTTATGAACTCTGCAATGTTACGGGTAACAAGTCGCATTATCGAACGCTCTCGCGATACGCGCGCGGCTTATCTGGCACGTATCGAACAAGCCAAAACTGAAACGGTTCACCGCTCTCAGCTCGCTTGTGGCAACCTGGCGCACGGT
The DNA here is from genome assembly GCF_028069715.1 of Kluyvera sp. Awk 3. Lineage (NCBI taxonomy): Bacteria > Pseudomonadati > Pseudomonadota > Gammaproteobacteria > Enterobacterales > Enterobacteriaceae > Kluyvera > Kluyvera sp. Awk 3. The sequence goes on from NZ_JANEWH010000005.1 coordinate 24,245, forward strand.
TTTGCCGCCTGTCAGCCAGACGATAAAGCGTCGCTGAAAAGCATGTTGCGTAACAATATCGCGATCATCACCTCCTATAACGACATGCTTTCTGCCCACCAGCCTTACGAACACTACCCGGACGTGATCCGCAAAGCGCTGCATAGCGTGAATGCGGTGGGGCAGGTTGCAGGCGGCGTGCCGGCGATGTGCGACGGGGTGACGCAGGGTCAGGACGGGATGGAGCTTTCGCTGCTGAGCCGCGAAGTGATTGCCATGTCCGCTGCGGTGGGTCTGTCTCATAACATGTTTGACGGCGCGCTGTACCTTGGCGTGTGCGACAAAATCGTCCCAGGGCTGGCGATGGCCGCGCTGTCATTCGGCCACTTGCCGTCTGTCTTCATTCCGTCAGGCCCCATGGCCAGCGGCCTGCCGAACAAAGAAAAAGTACGCATCCGCCAGCTGTACGCGGAAGGGAAGGTTGACCGTAACGCGCTGCTCGAATCCGAAGCCGCGTCGTACCACGCGCCGGGCACCTGTACCTTCTACGGCACCGCCAACACCAACCAGATGGTGATTGAATTTATGGGCATGCAGCTGCCGGGTTCTTCCTTTGTTCATCCGGATGCGCCGCTGCGCGCCGAACTGACCGCCGCCGCGGCGCGTCAGGTCACCCGCATGACCGGCAACGGTAATGAATGGATGCCGCTGGGTAAAATGATTGACGAAAAAGTGGTGGTCAACGGTATCGTGGCGCTGTTGGCGACCGGCGGTTCGACTAACCACACCATGCACCTGGTGGCGATGGCGCGCGCGGCGGGCATTATCATTAACTGGGATGATTTCTCCGACTTGTCAGAAGTGGTACCGCTGATGGCGCGTCTGTATCCGAACGGCCCGGCCGATATCAACCACTTCCAGGCAGCGGGCGGCGTGCCGGTGCTGGTGCGCGAGCTGCTGAAAGGCGGGCTGCTGCACGAAGACGTGAACACCGTCGCCGGTTTTGGCCTGTCTCACTACACCATGGAACCGTGGCTGAACGAAGGCAAGCTGGACTGGCGTGAAGGCGCCACCGCGTCGCTGGATGACAACGTCATTGCTACCTTCGATAAACCGTTCTCAAAACACGGCGGCACTAAAGTGCTGAGCGGCAACCTTGGCCGTGCGGTGATGAAAACCTCCGCGGTGCCGGTTGAAAACCAGGTGATTGAAGCGCCTGCCGTAGTTTTTGAAAGCCAGCATGATGTTCTGCCAGCCTTTGAAGCGGGCCTGTTGGACAAAGATTGCGTCGTGGTTGTGCGCCATCAAGGGCCAAAAGCGAACGGGATGCCAGAATTACATAAACTTATGCCGCCACTTGGTGTATTATTGGACCGCTGTTTCAAAATTGCGTTGGTCACTGATGGACGACTGTCCGGTGCATCCGGTAAAGTACCGTCAGCGATTCACGTAACGCCTGAAGCCTATGACGGTGGCCTGCTGGCAAAAGTACGCGATGGCGACATGATCCGCGTGAACGGCCAGACCGGCGAGCTAACGCTGCTGGTTGATGACGCTGAACTGGCCGCACGCCAACCGCATATTCCCGATCTGAGCGCTTCGCGCGTGGGGACAGGCCGTGAACTGTTTGGCGCATTACGGGAAAAACTGTCCGGTGCGGAACAGGGCGCAACCTGTATTACCTTTTAAGATGACACGTTTTGTAGATCTGGCGAGAGAATATTTCTGATGAAAAACTGGAAAACAACGGCTGAAGCAATCCTGACCACTGGCCCGGTAGTCCCGGTAATCGTGGTTAACAAGCTTGAGCACGCAGTACCGATGGCAAAAGCGCTGGTTGCCGGTGGCGTTCGCGTACTGGAAGTGACGCTGCGTACCGACTGCGCGATGGACGCTATCCGCGCCATTGCGAAAGAAGTTCCGGATGCTATCGTGGGCGCGGGTACCGTGACTAACGCACAGCAGCTGAAAGAAGTGACCGACGCTGGCGCGCAGTTTGCTATCAGCCCGGGCCTGACCGACGAACTGCTGAAAGCGGCTACCGCAGGCACTATCCCGCTGATCCCGGGTATTAGCTCTGTTTCTGAACTGATGCTGGGTATGCAGCACGGCCTGAAAGAGTTCAAATTCTTCCCGGCTGAAGCGAACGGTGGCGTGAAAGCGCTGCAGGCGATTGCAGGTCCGTTCTCTCACATCCGTTTCTGCCCGACTGGCGGTATCTCTCCGGCTAACTACCGTGACTACCTGGCGCTGAAAAGCGTGCTGTGTATCGGCGGTTCCTGGCTGGTTCCGGCAGACGCGCTGGAAGCTGGCGACTACGATCGCATCACCAAGCTGGCTCGCGAAGCGGTTGAAGGCGCGAAGCTGTAAGGTGTCTGCTATACCCGGTCTGATGATCGGGTAAGCAAAAGAAGGGCGGGTATGCGTGAGCAGCCCGCCTTTTTTCTTATCCCTGAATAACGACGGCTGCCGCAGCGATTTTGGCGCGTTCAACGGCATCTTCAACGCTATCGCCGGTGGCCAGCGCTACCCCCATGCGGCGTGAACCAGCGATATCCGGCTTACCGAACAGCCGCAGTTGCACACCCGCGCCGAGCGCATTCTGCACGTTATCAAAGGTCACGTTGTTACTGGTCAGCGTTGGCAGCAGCACGGCAGAAGCGGAAGGGCCATACTGGCGAATGGTGCCAACTGGCAAGCCAAGGAAAGCACGCACATGCAGAGCGAACTCTGAAACGTCCTGCGAAATCAGCGTGACCATTCCGGTATCATGCGGACGCGGCGAAACTTCGCTAAACACCACATCGTCGCCACAGACAAACAGCTCAACGCCGAACAGGCCGTAGCCGCCGAGTGCCAGCACCACCTCGCGCGCGATTGCCTGCGCGCGCTCCAGCGCCAGCGCGCTCATCTGCTGCGGCTGCCAGGATTCACGGTAGTCGCCATCTTCCTGACGGTGGCCGACTGGCGCGCAAAAGTGCACGCCGTCTACGGCGTTAACGGTCAATAGGGTAATTTCAAAATCAAAATTGACGACCCCTTCGACGATTACGCGCCCGGCACCGGCGCGGCCGCCTTCCTGCGCGTACTGCCACGCCTGAGCGAGCTGGTCTTCACGGCGAATAAAGGTCTGGCCCTTGCCGGATGAGCTCATCACCGGTTTCACGATGCACGGTAAGCCGATGTCGGCAACCGCCTGGCGAAACTGGGCTTCGCTATCGGCGAAGTGATAGGCGGAGGTTGGCAGCTTGAGGAGTTCGGCCGCCAGGCGGCGAATGCCTTCGCGGTTCATGGTCAGTTGGGTGGCCCGTGCGCAGGGCACGACATGCTGACCTGCCTGCTCCAGTTCAATCAGCATATCGGTGGCGATAGCTTCAATCTCCGGCACGATATAGTGCGGTTTTTCCTGCTCAACCAGCGCTTTCAGCGCCGCGCCATCGAGCATGTTAATTACATAAGAACGATGCGCGACGTGCATCGCCGGGGCGTCGGCGTAGCGGTCAACGGCAATGGTTTCGATACCCAATCGCTGGCATTCGATCGCCACTTCCTTGCCTAACTCGCCGGAACCCAGAAGCATTACGCGCGTCGCAGCCGGACGCAGAGCTGTGCCTAATAACGTCATTTTACCTATTCCACCGTCTCACGAAAATTTGCCGCATTATAAACGAAAACGTTTGCGTGTGTCTCGTTGTCGGCAATCGGGCCGCGCTATCGCTGGATATTTGCGCATCTTTATGTGGAACAGACATATCCTGACATCAGCTCGCTTAGGCTGAGCATCTCACATATTTATACTGGAGGTCGTATGTCAGGCTGGCTTAATCAACTGCAGTCTCTGCTGGGGCAAAAATCGGGTAGCGGTAAAAGCGACCTCAGCCAAATGCTGGTGCCCGGCGCATTAGGCGGCCTTGCTGGGCTACTATTGGCCAGTAAGTCGTCCCGAAAAATGCTGGCGAAGTACGGCACCGGTGCGTTGCTGGTGGGAGGCGGCGCGGTCGCTGGCAGCGTGCTGTGGAACAAGTATAAAGATAAATTACGCGCAGACCCGCAAACCGCCAGCCAGTACGGTGAAGCGCCAGCGCCGCTGGATGTGCGTACCGAACGCTTGATTCTGGCGTTGGTCTTTGCGGCGAAGAGCGATGGACATATTGATGCCAAAGAGCAGCAGGCCATTGAACAACAGCTGCGTGAAGCCGGCATTGAAGAGCAGGGGCGTGCGATGATTGCGCGGGCGATGGAACAACCTCTCGACCCTCAGCGTCTGGCAAGAGATGTGCATAATGAAGAAGAGGCGCTGGAACTGTACTTCATCAGCTGTGCGGCGATCGATATCGATCATTTTATGGAACGCAGCTATCTGAACGCGCTGGGCGAAGCGTTGAAACTGCCTCTGGAGGTCCGTGAGGGAATAGAACGCGATTTACAGCAGCAAAAACAGCAACTTTAATGCGTTTTATCACCGCTTTTGCTTGCATCATTGTTTAATTTGTCCACCCTTATAGGGTGTGACTAAAACAGAAGAATAACGAGATGCCGCCAAAAGCAAAACGGATCCCTCACGCCATGACCTTGCATGGCGATACGCGCATTGATAACTACTACTGGCTGCGCGATGACACGCGCGCCAGGCCCGCGGTTATCGACTATTTACAGCAGGAAAACGCCTATGGCCGCCAGGTGATGTCATCCCAGCAAAGCCTACAGGATCGCGTGCTGAAAGAGATTGTTGACCGAATCCCGCCGCGAGAGGTTTCCGCCCCTTACATTAAAAATGGCTATCGCTATCGCCAGGTCTTTGAGCCGGGGCGTGAATATGCCCTTTATCAACGCCAGGCGCTGGGAGAAGAGTCGTGGTCGCTGCTGATTGATGAAAACAAGCGCGCGGCACACAGCGAATTTTATACCCTTGGAGGGCTAAACGTTGCTCCCGACAATAATCTGCTGGCGGTAACCGAGGATTTCCTCTCGCGCCGCCAGTACGGTCTGCGGATTCGTCATCTGGAAAATGAGACCTGGTTACCGGAGGTGATTGAAAATGTTTCGCCGGGCGTGGTGTGGGCCAATGATTCTCGCTCGCTCTATTACGTACGCCAGCACCCGACGACGCTACTGCCGTGGCAGGTGTGGCGTCATCAGATAGGGGAACCCGGTACCCAGGACGAGCTTATCTATGAAGAGCAGGATGACACGTTCTACGTCAGCCTGCATAAGACATCGTCACGCCAGTTCGTGGTGATTGCGCTGTCCAGCGCGACGACCAGCGAAATGCTGCTGGTGGATGCCGATACCCCGGACGCGAAACCACAGACATTTTTAGCTCGCCGTAAAGATCATGAATACAGTCTTGATCACTACCAGGGGCATTTCTATATTCGCTCAAACCGCGAAGGTAAAAACTTTGGCCTCTACCGGGGCGTAAACGGGGAAGAGGGGGAGTGGCAGACGATAATCGCCGCGCGCGATACGGTGATGCTGGAAGATTTCACGTTATTCCGCGACTGGCTGGTTGTGGAAGAGCGTCAACGCGGATTAACCAGCCTGCGGCAGATTCACCGGCAAACTCATCAGGAGACGGCCATCGCCTTTGACGATCCGGCCTATGTCACCTGGATTGCCTATAACCCGGAACCGGAAACGGCCTGTTTGCGCTACGGCTACTCGTCGATGACCACGCCGGATACCTTGTTTGAGCTTGATATGGACAGCGGCGAGCGTCGCGTGCTCAAGCAGCAGGAGGTGAAAGGCTTCGACGCCAGTCGTTATCGCAGCGAACGCTTGTGGGTAACTGCGCGAGATGGCGTAGAGGTGCCGGTTTCGCTGGTCTATCGCCATGAGCATTTTCGTCGGGGTAAAAATCCGTTGCTGGTCTACGGCTATGGCTCTTACGGCGCCAGCATGGACGCCGATTTCAGCAGCAGTCGTCTGAGCCTGCTCGATCGCGGTTTCGTCTTTGCTATCGCTCACATTCGCGGTGGCGGCGAACTGGGGCAGCAGTGGTATGAAGACGGCAAATTCCTCAAAAAGCACAACACCTTTAACGACTATCTGGATGTCTGCGATGCGCTGCTGGCGAAGGGCTATGGCGCGCCGAATTTGTGCTATGGCATGGGCGGTAGCGCTGGCGGCATGCTGATGGGCACCGTTATCAACCAGCGACCCGAACTGTTCCACGGCGTAGTCGCGCAGGTACCGTTTGTGGATGTGCTGACCACGATGCTGGATGAGTCGATTCCGCTCACTACCGGCGAGTTTGAAGAGTGGGGCAATCCGCAGGATGAAACCTACTATCGCTATATGAAATCCTACAGCCCGTATGACAACGTACAGCCGCAGGTTTACCCGCACCTGTTGGTCACCAGCGGGTTGCATGACTCGCAGGTACAGTATTGGGAACCGGCAAAATGGGTGGCCAAACTACGCGAACTTAAGGTCGACGATAACCTGTTGCTACTGTGTACTGAGATGGATGCCGGGCACGGCGGTAAGTCCGGGCGCTATAAGAGCTATGAAGGGGTCGCGCTGGAGTATGCCTTCCTGATTGCCCTGGCGCAGGGAACCCTGCCAGGACAATCAGAGCGTTAGCTATTGGCCGAGGTAGTGCTTCAACGTTAAACGCAGTTCCGGGCTCATGCGGTCGAGGTTGTTAAACAGCCAGCGCAGGTAGCCCGGATCGTTTTTTGCCACTTCCGCCACTTCCTGTCCGCGGTATTTACCGAAGGTAAAGGTGCGCAACAGCGCGGGGCGCCCGGTGACGTCAACCATCTGTTCCGGCGTCCAGCCAGAGGTTTGTATGATATCGATAAGCAGTGCGGCGGTGATGTAGCAGTCATACAGCGCGCGGTGGTGATGTAGCCCCGGCGGTGTGGCTACGTTCAGCTTGCGGGATTTGTATAACGCCATATTGCTGTACTTAATTCCCGGCCACAGGCGACGCGCCAGTTTCATGGTGCAAATCCACTCGCCATCCATCTCCGGCAACACGCGGCGGTCAAAGCTGGCGTTATGGGCGACATACCAGGGGCTTCCCTGGTAGAACGGCACGACGTCTTCAATCCATGGTTTATCGGCGACCATTTCTTCGGTAATCCGGTGGATCGCCATCGCTTGCGCGCTGATAGGGCGGTCGGGGCGAACCAGGTGACTCATCGGGTTGACGATTTGCCCGTCAATAACATCGACGGAGGCAATCTCCACGACGCCTCCTTGCAGGTCACAGGTTTCGGTATCAATAACGCGCAGCATGGCGAACTCCCGGCCAAAAGGACTAGCGTAATGGAATGATCTCGCCTTGCCAACCCTGAGCGCTTTTTCTGCCGGTGAGCAGCAATTCTCCGCTGTCGGCCCGAACGATCAACTGGCCATTCTCATCCCACAGCGCGCTGCCTCCGGAAAAGGTTCCGCTGGCGTAATTCGACTTCAATACCGCGATGGCGTACTTATGCGCAAACCGCTGCAGACGTTGGGTGATACGCTGCTGCTGTGGTTCCGCCATGCAGCTGACGGTCGCCAGCAGCGAGGCCTGAGGGGAAAGCTCACAACCTTCGTGGTTTAGCTCAAAGACGCTGACCTGATCCGATTCTGGCGCCAGGCAAGTACCGTGCCCCTGCTGTTGCTTTATCGGCGCATCGGCATCGGGCGCGAAAATCACGATTCCCTTAATACGTTTTCCCGCGTTCTCTACTGGCAGCCCGGCAATGATGGTCATCCGGTGGCGCTGCGCAGCATCGCGCAGCGGTTGCAGCTGGCTATCACATGGGGGCGCGGGGAGCGTGTGCTCGTCGTTGGGGCCGGTAAGGGAGAGTTCAGGAAAGATGAGCACTTTACACGCCTGTTCGGCTGCGGCATCAATAAAGCGCAAATGGTGGGTGATGTTATCTGCGATATCTCCCCTTCGGGGAGCATATTGCGCTGCAGCAATAGTCCATGTCAGCATCGTTGCGTCCTTCAACACGTTGTCAGCGAGTTTTATTCCGGACAATAGTAACAAGTCTGATGTAAGGAATTGTAACTAACAGTAATAATTATTTCTGTTTCGGCTCGTGCGGCAGACGGGAAAGGTTTACCGATGCTAAACGATGCGCAATGAGCCGCTCGCGAAACCAGTCGCGCAGATGCGCTGGCTGTTCACGCTCGACGACTTCGGCTACAACCGGCATGTTATATCGCTCTTTGAAGGCAACGCCCGCTGCGGCAAGATCGACGTTAACTTTATCCATTTCCTGCTGAGGCAGGGCAGCCAGATTGGTTTGCATGGTTTTCTCCTTGGGAATACGCGCAAAAGTTACTAAGAGTCTCGCAAAATGGCAAGTCCGGAGGGCGCTCATCTCGACGTGAACATTATACAGCGTTATTCTTTGACTTATATTGATAACAAAAGGGAATGATGGAAATGAAATTCACCGTGCCTCGCACGCTCTGCGCTACACTGCTTCTTCTGAGTGCCTTCGGCTCCTCGCCCGTATGGGCTCACGCTCACCTGCAACAACAAACACCTGCCGCCAATGCTGAAATCACGTCGACGCCGCAAACGCTGACGCTTAATTTTTCTGAAGGTATTGAGGCTAACTTTAGCGGCGTTAAGCTGATCGGCCCGGAGCAACAGGTTGTTGACACAGGTAAGGCGACGCGTAGCGAAAATGACAAAACGCAGCTGATTGTTCCGTTATCCCAAACGCTGACGCCTGGTCTGTATACCGTTGAGTGGCACGTGGTGTCGGTTGACGGGCACAAAACGAAAGGTCAGTACCAGTTTAGCGTGAAGTAACCATGCTAGCGGCACTCTATACTGGTCTGCGATTCATCCATTTTGCCTCGCTGATGGTGGCCTTCGGCTGCACGCTTTACGCGGGCTGGTGGGCGCCATCTGAACTACGCCGACTGTTGATACAGCGTTTTTCCCAGCTGTTGCGTAGCTCGTTAGGGCTGAGTGTGCTGTCGGCTATGCTGATGCTGGTGGCGCAAGGTGGGCTAATGGGGGAGGGGTGGTCAGACACCTGGCGCCCGGAGGTCTGGCAGGCCGTACTGCATACGCAGTTTGGCAGCGTCTGGCTGTGGGAAATCGTGCTGGCGTGGGTGGCGCTGGGTATAGCGTGTGTACAGCCACGGCAGATGATGCGGCGACTTTTGCTTCTGTGCGTCGCGCAGTTTATTCTGCTGGCTGGCGTTGGCCATGCGGCGATGTATGAAGGCGCCGTCGGGGTGGCACAGCGCATTAATCACGCCGCGCATCTACTTTGCGCTGCGGCGTGGGCCGGCGGGCTGGTCCCCTTTTTGTACTGTTTGCGGTTGGCAAAAGGCCGCTGGCGCAAGCTCGCCATTACGACGATGATGCGTTACTCCCGTTATGGGCATCTTGCCGTGGCAGGTGCGGTAGCAACGGGGCTGGTCAATACCTGGATGATTCAGGGCGGTTTCATGGCCTCGACCCCGTACGGCGTTGCGCTGTGGGTGAAAGTGGGATTAGTCGCACTGATGATTATCATGGCGCTGTTTAACCGCTATTTACTGGTGCCGAGGATGACGGCGGCGAATGGATGGGCGCAGCGTGTCTTTTTACGTACCACGCAGGTGGAAATTGTTTTGGCGGCGCTGGTGCTGGCGTGCGTCAGCCTTTTTGCCACCTGGGAACCTTTTTAATTGAACTGGCGAATTATGAAAAAGATTATTCTCTCTTTGTTGTTGTTAACCACTGCCAGCAGCGCGCTGGCAGCGCAGGTCATTACCGTCAGCCGCTTTGAGGTGGGAAAAGAGAAGTGGGCATTTAATCGCGAAGAGGTCATGCTGACTTGCCGTGCGGATAATGCGCTGTATGTGATTAACCCGAGCACACTGGTGCAGTATCCGCTGAACGATGTGGCAGAGCAGCAGGTAAAGGCCGGTAAGACTCAGGCGCAGCCGTTGAGCGTAATTCAGATTGACGATCCGAATCAGCCCGGGGTGAAAATGAGCCTTGCGCCATTTATCGAGCGCGCAGAGAAACTTTGTTGATACATAGCAAATCTCTTTAATATTCAATAAAAAACCGCAACTATTCTCGCTGAATGGTTGCGGTTTTTTTTATGCTATGCCGTTTATTCGACGAAAATTTTCCACTCACCAGGCCTGTGGACTGGAAAAGCTGTCACGGTCATCTATTCTTATAAAGCAAGGCGACTTAGCCTGCATTAATGCCAACTTTTAGCGCACGGCTCTCTCCCAAGAGCCATTTCCCTGGACCGAATACAGGAATCGTATTCGGTCTCTTTTTATGTATCTTTCTTTTCAGCAACTTACGGATGCGTGTCCGAAAATGTCCGAAAATTGCCCGAAATCCCATATTCGGTGTTTCCTGTTATATCATACAGCCTTGAGCGTTCACAATTCATTTACAAATAAAAGTTAAATCATCACGTACTCTTTTTTCCTGCTGTCCAGATACTTCTCGGTCATCTTCTCAGATTTGTGGCCAAACAGCTTCTGGGCGAACTCCTTTCCAAACTCCTTCTCATACATTCTCCCCGACAGGCTTCGAATCTCATGAAATGACGGGGGATTTTCCGTAAATTCCAGCCCCGATAAATTTCGCGCTTTCACAAAACCTTTTGTCAGACTATCAAGATTGATGTTGCCTTGCGGACTATTCTTCCGGATGCCAGGGCTTATAAGGAAGTTGGAGCGGCTTACCAGTCGGCAGCGATCAATCACTGTGGACAGGCGTAATCCTGCTGACTTCAGTGTCAGGGATAACGGGATAGCCAGACAGGCTCCGGTTTTTTGCTGCTCAATGTAGAGCCGCTCGTCTTTGATGTCTGTGAATTGCATCATGGCGACATCCTCTCGCCGCTGGGCGGTCACAAGCGCAAGATCCATCGCGAGGCCGAACCACGCCGGCATATGCTCGGCGCCAGCCCGAATACCCAAATACGTTTCATATTCCAGGCGCTCGCGCTGCACTTCGATTTTTGGTGCGCGAGTTGGTGTGACCGGGTTGGTTTCAATCCGACCTTCGACAACGGCCTCACGAAACACATCCGACAAAACTGAGCGCATAGTGCCCGCCATAGTAGTCTTTCCGCAGGAAACCCAGCGCTCCAGAAATTCAGCGATATCTCTGGTGGTTATGCTGGCCAGAACGGTGTTACCGAAATGCTCCCCGATGGTTGCCAACTGGCCGGTACGAACTTTATAGGTATTAGCTGCAAGCTTACGGCGCTGCAGGATAACTTCGTATCTGACCAGCCAGTTCGCCATGGTGTATTCATTAACCCCTTTTAATTGTTCGAGCAGGGCGATGGGCGTGTAGTTCTTTTCAATGTAGTGATTCGCCTCAATGGCTTGGGCTATCGCATCCCTGCGGGAAATTTTGCCAAGCGAGATCTCCTTCCCGTCGACAGGATTACGCCAGGAATAGGATTTCCTGGCTTTACGGTAGGTCAGGTTCCTTGGCAGATTGGCATCATACTTGTCCGGCCTCCCCATCGATAATCCTCTCTATCAATCGCCCTTTCAGCGGGTACTTGCTTTGGTTGGTAGTTACAGTTTTGCAGTATTTATTTGGCCTGATAAAAATGGCATCCGGTCGGACCCGATATTTCGTGCCTTCTTTTTCCGGTGGTGGGTATATGTTTCCGCTTCTTGCCCATTTTCTCAAAGTGCCTATTGGCGGCGGATCTTCATAACGAAGCTCTGCCCAACGCTCTAGCGATACGAGTTTCACATTCACCTCGATAGCCAGCTGCTACTTTAGGCGCAGCAGCCGACGTTGTTTGATTTTTGAAAATCAGTTTGCAGTCAGACGCTGCCAGATTGCCGATACGTACTTTGCCTGGTGGCGGGCGTCGGCCAGCGCGTTGTGTTTGTCTCCCTCAAACGGAATGGAATAGCGTGGATTGATGCCGACGGCTTTACCCAGTTCGACAATGGTTCTCACATCGCGGTCGTTGAAGAATTTCCACGGACAGATGATCCCGGTGCGTTCATAGGAGCGACGCATAAGCACGTTGTCGAACGTTGCGCCATTGCCCCAGACCTGGACGGACCCGGCACCGCCGGCAGCGTTCTCGCAGATAAACTCGTTAAACTGGAGCAGGGCGTCATCCAGGGGAATGGCGTCGTCCATGACGATTGCCGCGCGCGCTTCGGAGGACTGTTTCAGCCACCAGATTATGGTGCCGGCGTCGGGGATACCTCCGGAGGCCATTGCTGACTCGAGGCTGATGACTTTGTAGAACGCCGGGCCGTATGCGCCAGCGCCCGGGTTAAAGAACACGGCGCCGATGGACACGACAGGGGCGTCAGGGTTAGAGCCCATCGTCTCGACATCGATCATCAGGTGGGGGAATTCCTGACATTCAACACCGTCATCATTATGATGACCGGAATCAGTATTCAGGGCAGTTGTTTGCTCAACAGCTGCAGCATCGCCTTCAGCTGGCAAATCTGTTGCCTGGCTTTCTGGTACCGCTGCCGGAGTTTTGTTTTCGACGCTGACAGTCTCTTCCATCTGCACATTGCTGGTGGTCTCCACTTCTTCTTTTTCGCCATTATTTGAGGCGTTTTTAATCAGGTTTTCGTGTACCCACTTCGGATCGCCAGGGTCACTGATACCAGGTACGTATTCGCCGCGGTCAGCAGCCAACTGCTCATTGATTTCTTTCCCGGATGGTTGAGTCACTTCTGCTGCCATTGGCATAGGTGAAGAGGACCGGCCACAGGCGATGTCCACAATCAGCTCATCCGGGTGCGCATGGTCAGTTTCCGTCATCACTTTATTGAGGTATTCACGGTGCCGGAATGGAGACTCCCAAAGACCACCCGGTGTAGTTTTCACCGTGGCTACGTTGCAGGCGCGCGAATAGTCCAGCCCGCCAGGCATGGAGACAAAAAGCTCTCTGGTAGCCAGAAATTCTTTGTTCTCCATTTTGTTCATCATGTCATTGGCGAGAAACTCCACTGTCAGAGGAACGTTATAGATATCGAATTCCTGGTTCCGCGCGAGGATGCCAAGTGCAATTTCGTATTCAAGCCCAAGGATGGTTTGTGGTGTCAGACGGTCTGAATGAATCACTCCGCCCGCGTTCGCGCCGCTGGGTGTACGCTGCACGGAAGTGATACGGTTTCCTTTCGCCCATTCGCGCACCAGTATCCCGCGATCAATATGCTCCGTTGCCAGCCAGAGCTTCGAGAACTGAATGACGCGCGTCAGCTCATGATGCAGGGCAGGGTCGAATACCGTTTTTACTGCGTCGGTATATTTCCACAGCAGCGCGTTACTGAGGGTATCCAGCTCCTTGACGTTGCTGGCCGCCAGCAACAGGTTCTGGACATAGTGGTTGTCGGTGTCCAGAGAGAGCTCGATGATCTGGACGCGCTGCGCGTGCCGGATGTGGTGAGCCGTAGAAGTGGAGATAAACTCCGCGAGCAGCCGTCGGCTGAAAGTCATTTCAGCGACAGCGTATTCAGTACGGTCGGTGTCGCCTTCCTCGATAACCAGGTCCGGGTCGAATGGCTCCGGGATGGGTTGCGCCGCCGCTGATGTAGGGGTAGTGTCCGGCGCTGCTGGCGCTGCTGGCGCTGCTGGCGCTGCTGGTTGTTCAGCGCTGACAATCTTCTTCCAGTTATTGCTGTCGCCGTCCAGCTCGTAGCGGTCGCACCAGGTACTATCAAGTTTGCCTTCCTCCGGCATATCGTCAACGACGAACCAGTTTGTCCGGATCGGCAGCTGGTAGTCGGCGCCGCGGCCGGTTTCGATGCCGTTGTCTTCCAGAATATTGAGGATTTCGCGGTCAGCGCGAGAATCAGATTTAGAGGAAAACCAGCAAAACAGGCTTTTGGCCTCGGTTGCTTTGGCTCTGGCTTTGATGAGATACGCATAGTTGTTCATTGCGTTCGGGCTCCTTGAGGTTGTAAGATACCCGGCAGCTGATGATTGCCGCCTCGGTAGTGGTCATTGGTCAAAACTCGATTCCGGAAAGCTTTGGTCGGCTGACCGGCGTACTAACCCGCCTTGCGCGGGTTTTTGCGTTATAGAGGGATGCGCCCGTATCCCGGGTTATCCTCTATCGCGTCGCTGAGGATGGTTTTTACTTCGCAGTCGGGTAACAGCGTCATCGCCAGCCTGATGGCTGTCGCGAGACCATCGGCCGCATCTTCATGCTTACTGGCGCGACGTTCCGCTTCCTCCGCCTGTTCTTCGACGGCGTCCATTTCGAACTGATGCTCCTGCCATAATTCGGTCGTCACATCGTCTTCAACTTCTTCCCGCAACGCCTCTTTCACTTCTAGAACGGGCAAAACACCAATCAGCTGTTCTGCTGGTGCAGTGCTGAATCTGAGAGCAAGGTCATTTGCTGACATGATGCCTCCGGAAAAAGAGCCCGCCACCAGACGGGCTAAAAGAACATTTTTCCAACTTAACCAGATCGGGGTCGTCTTCCTCTCTCTGGTTGCGATGGCGGTATTACCATCACGATGCCCCGTGCACTGAGCATCAGGCTGGCAACAGCCATTGGTCAAAACTCGATTAAGAACGAACTGCAGGCTGTTGGTCGGCAGCCGGATTTCCTTTCTGTGCCAGCACGTAGCAGATGCGGCGAACGATAGCCCAGAAGATGGGCAGGCGAACGGCCTGGTGCCGAGCCGGTTTGCGTTCTAAATCAATCATAAAAGTCCCCTCTGCAATCCACATAATTGCGGTTGTGTTAACATCGGATTGCCGGATTTTTACCCGTGTCCGGCGCACGAACCCTACCTCACCGTAGGGAACTCCATAACTTCAACCCCATGGAGGGTAAGGCTCATGACAAAAGAAGAAAAAGTCATGTTTTTAATGCGTCTTGCTGTCGATACTCACTCAGCTTTTAGAGCGGCTCAAATCGCCTCTCCTCGCTCTAACTCTATTTCCCGTGATCCTATGAATGAGATCGAAGAAATTTATGTAAAATATGAGGAGTTCCTAGACAAAAAACTCGAGTCCGGTAGCTGGTAATGATTTTTCAATAATTGCCATTACCCAACGTAAATTTTCGGGAGTGGGCTTAACGCCACGAGCAGAGAGCTCACTCTCTAAAATTTTCAATATTTCGGCGCTAATGGTTAACAACTCGGGTTCACGCGTTTTTCTGTCCATTACTCCTCCAATTACTGCCTTTAACGCCAGGCTGGCGGAACGTTTTTCACCTGACAACGATGCGCTTGTTGTCGATGAATAGACGATACAACCAATAGTTCGACGTGTAAAGCGGAAAGAACTATAAGTTCCATTTTGAGGCGAAAAAAAGGCACCTGAACGCGGTACCTATTAGTTTGAAGTGAAGATTGAATAACTATTTTTTAAGATCGTTGATGATATCGAATACGTCATTTTTAAGAAGTGCCATTTCTTGTAGCACACCCTTCGTATGGATAATCAGACGGAGTTTTTCCGCTTCAGGCAACTGATTAAACAAAGAAAGCAGGGTCTCTTCTTTTTCATCGAGAATGCGTGGTGGCGGTGGATTTTCTTTCCCGTCCGCACCGTCACTACCTGGTTCCATGAAGAACCAATACTCAGGGCGCCCAGTGACTGCCGCCAGGCGTTTTAGGCGTTCTCCGCTCGCAACGGAAGAACCACTGGCCCACTTCCTCACAGCGGTGTGAGAAAGCGTAACGCGTCGAGACAGGTCAGCTATGCTCCAGCCGTTTTCTTCCATCACTTGATGGATTCTTTGGGCAAACACAGGGTGAGGAATTTTATTCATTTTTCCATTTTACAACCATCGGTTTAACAATTCATTAGAACTGTTGGTTTGATTTTTTGTTGGAACCTAAAGTTTTAAGTGCTATTCTCCAATCACCCAAACATGCAAACGGTATGGAAAATGGACAATCAAGTTAAAGAAAAAATCAGCAGTTTAATGTCGCAAGTTAGCATCGGAGAGCGCTTCGGTATTTCATCACAAGCTGTTGGCAAATGGCTCAGAAAAGGCTCTATACCTCCGAGACGTATTTTGCCTCTATGCCAGATTCTTAACTGGCAGGTGACACCGCATGAGATCGATCCCCTTGCATACCCCAATCCGACAGACGGTTTACCGAAGAAGGACTCATGACCATGCAATCCATCACTGTAGATCAGCATAGTCAGCGGAAAGCTATTCCCCTGAAAACGCAAAATCAGAATGCACCGCGCCGCCGGGATTCAATACGTCGCCGCGCTATCCATGATGCCGTTCGCGAGTGGGAGGCCAGCATACCCGGTCAGGCGCAGGAAAAGATTGCCCTGCTGGTGGCCGAGCAGTGGCGTGCCCTGGGCGGGCGGGGGATCACTGTCAACAAGCAGAACCTTTTCCGCTACCTGAAGAACGAAAACAACACCGACAAATACACCGGCTACGTCATGCAGCTGTCGGCTGCGATCGCCGAGGCGATGCCTATCGAGATCGCCAGAAAGCATGGACTGAAGCAGGGGATGACGGAATCCGAGCTGGTGGCCAGCGCGGTGAAAGAGTGCAGCGAGGCGCATCAGGCAAAGCTGATTGGCGCGCCGCTGCAGAAGCTGGAGAAGGAGATTAGAGAAGCAGCAATTGCCCTTTTTAACTTGCTGCCCGCTGATGCTGCCGGGCCGCTACTGGCAAGTATCGGCGCCGTGGCGCCGCAGTGTTTTTAATCGAGTTTTGACCAATGACCAATGACCAATGAATCATCCACGGCAGGAGAGCGGTAATGGCTGGAGACTGGATAAAGATGCGTGCAGATTTGCACACTCACCCAAAAGTCGTCCGCATTGCGTCCGCTTTGGATGCGGACAGATTGCGCGTAGTTGGCGCACTACATGCGACGTGGTGTCTGTTCGATGCCCATTCAGTTGACGGAGAGCTCGACGGTTACTCCTCAAAGACCCTGAACGACATGATCGGGTTTGAAGGTTTTGCACAGGCTCTGATTGCTGTTGGCTGGCTTGAAGAAAATAACTCAAGCCTTTGTATGCCAAGGTTTTCAGAGCATAACGGGCAGTCGGCAAAACGTCGTGCGCAGGAAGCGGACAGAAAGAGAAACGCCCGCAAATCGTCCGCATCAGATGCGGACAAAAAGCGGACCAGAGAAGAGAAGAGAAGAGAAGATCTAAACCCAGAGAGAGAGGCGGGCGCGACTGACGATATGCCGCCAGTGGATAACCCGGAC
The DNA here is from genome assembly GCF_028069715.1 of Kluyvera sp. Awk 3. NCBI lineage: Bacteria > Pseudomonadati > Pseudomonadota > Gammaproteobacteria > Enterobacterales > Enterobacteriaceae > Kluyvera > Kluyvera sp. Awk 3. The sequence continues at coordinate 41,366 of NZ_JANEWH010000005.1, forward strand.
ACGGACTATCTCGCACCCATGGGCAAATTTCCGATCACTCCTGACTGGCTACCGGGAACCGACTTTACCCGTCAGGCGACACTCTGGGGAATAAACCTCGGTGACGAGCCGGGCTATACCGCCGAAGAACTTCAGCAGTTCCGAGATTACTGGACCTGCGAGGGGAGGGTGAAGCACCAGATGCAATGGGAGCAGACCTTCGCCCAGAGCCTGAGAACATCCCGGGTACGCCAGCAGATACCGTCGCAGCGCAAACCAGCAGCGATGGGTATTTCTCAACCTGACTCAACGATCCCGCCAGGGTTCAGGGGGTAACCATGAAATCGACGACAGAACTGTTTGTTCGCCTGCAGAAGCTGATGCCCGCCGGTACTCAACCGAGATTCAGCAGCGCCAGCGAGCTGATGGAGTGGCAGCGCCAGGAAGGGCTGAAACGGGCCGAAGAGATCGAGAAGGAAAACCGGCTTTCCCGAGCGCAGAAAATCCTCGGACGGTCCGGCATCTGCGATTTGCACCGGAACTGTACGTTCAACAGCTACCAGGTCAGCAACGACGGCCAGAAGCAGGCGCTTTCCCTCGCCAAAAGCTATGCGCAGAACTTCGGCAACGGCTTTGCCAGCTTTGTGTTCAGCGGTGGCTGCGGCACCGGGAAAAATCATCTGGCGGCGGCCGTCGGCAACTACCTACTGCAGCGTGGGCACAGCGTGCTGGTTGTCACCGTTCCTGACCTGATGCTGCGTATTCGTGAATGCTACGACGGCGGCAAGTCAGAGGCGGCGCTGCTGGACGACCTGTGTCGCGTTGACCTGCTGGTGCTGGATGAAGTCGGCGTGCAGCGGGAAACCCGCGGGGAGTGGGTGTTACTGAACCAGATCATCGATCGCCGCCTGGCGGCAATGAAACCAGTGGGGGTGCTGACAAACCTGAATCACCAGGAGTTAACAAAAACGCTCGGCGAACGCGTGATGGATCGCCTGACGATGGACGGCGGTATCTGGGTGAATTTCACCTGGGGCAGTTACCGCAAGAACGTGACCCACTTACGGGTCGTGAAGTAACAACAGCGAGTTTTGACCAATGACCAGTGAACGAATCAACCAGATTGACCAGGTGGCGGTGGTTGTCCGCCACATACCTGGCTGCGTCCTGCAGGATGTCTGCGAGGCGCTGGATATCACTTCCAGCTCCGCCGGAAACTTTCTGCGCAGGCTGACGAACAATGGAACGGTTATCCGTGAGCACAACGGCACGCAGTACACCTACACCGCGGCTCCCGGCGCAGATATTCCCGACGTGGTGCTGCCCTTCATGCTGGATAAGCCGGACCCGGCGCGCATCGAGAGTGCCGAACGCGTCGCGCGTGAACTCGAATCCCGCGGGCTCTGGCGCCGTGCGGCGACGGTTTACACCGATATCCTCGGACTGGCCTGCAATGCGCATGAAGTCCTGCGTATCTCGCAGCGCCGTGACGCCTGCCTGAGAACGGCACGGAGGTGGTGACGATGGCCAGACCAAAAACACCGGAACAGAAATCTGCCTGTATCGGGCGAATCATCGAACTGACCCGGCAGCATGGCCGCCTGACGGTGAAGCAGGCGTCCGCCATTCTGGGGCTTAACCGCAGCACGACGGAAAAGTATTTCCGCGAAGCAGCTGCCGGCGGCGAAGTGGTTCGCCATGGTCGCCTCGGGTTGTTCCGCGACCAGCGCGCGATTATCGACTTTGACCTGCAGCGCTACAGCTACCGGCGGCCGCCAGCGACAGCCCCAGCTATCGATTCCTTCATGGCTGAAGTGCGGGCGCAGGGTGTGGAGATGTTTGCCAATAGTCTGAAGGTTGCCGGTGGTGGTGAGCATCCGTATTCACTTGTGGCAAATGATTTCGCCGCCCAGTTACGCCAGGGAGCCGCGTATGAGTAACGGAATAGAGCTTATGCAGCATGCGCTGGGAATCAGTGCGCGTAATCGCACGCCATACCGTAATTATTTCCTCGCAGGCGAAGGGCATACGGATAACGAGACGTGGAAAGAGCTGGTTTCTGATGGCTTGGCTACTTCCCGTACTGCACCTGATTTTGTTGGTGGTGGAACACTTTATCACGTCACAGAAAAAGGCGAAGCAACGGCAATTTCTGCACTGCCAGAGCCGAAGAAACGCACTCGTTACGATGATTACCTTCATTCAGAAGTATGTGAATCGTTTGGTGAGTGGCTTGGGATAGAGCTGCCAGTTTATGAAGAGCGTGAGATAGGCCGGTACAAATACGAATATCGAATGGTTCGCCGCTCGCGCGATTGGGATTCGTACTACGACATTCGTGGCGAGTGGAAACCGACAATGAAAGCGGCAAAGGCCAGTTACAAAGAAGCTCTACGTAAATCAAAACAGGAGCCCGCACGATGAGCAAGACACTTAACGGGCGGTGCATACGCCGCTGGACCGTCGAATTTAAAGGGCTGTGTGACTCCAAGGTGAGCCCGTGGTGGCGTAAACGCGACCTGCGCGGGTACATCCGCGATGCCGCGCTGACCACCGCTGACTGCATGGTTGACAACCTGGCCTACAACAACGCGATGCATGATTTTTTCTCTGAGGTGGGAGATCAGAACGGTTGGACTCCCGGGTTTTCCCCCTGGTACCGAGAACGTCGGGAGCAATACCGCAAAGAGGCGCTGGAGTATCTGAACGAAGAAGCCACCAACGATGAAATCGACGAGGAAATTCAGAACGAGCTGGAGGCCTGGAATGATTGACAAGTTGGTCTTAGATGATGCGCTGGACTTTGACCTTTTCGAAGGTGACTTCGGCACGCCTGCCGACACTGAGCTTTCAAACAAGATCGTCACCAGCCGCGGTGAATACCGGTGTCATATTTGCGCCGGTCTGATTTCAAAGGATGAAGCGCACCGTAGCACGACATGGAAATTTGACGGTGAGTTAATGTCCTATCGCTGCTGTAACGCGTGCTGCACCGCGATGATCGCCAGCGTCAACGGTGATTACGAAGAAGATGATCCGATAGAGGCGCGTTATGCGCTGGGCCACCAACGCAGAGAGCAGGAGCGTGCATCATGAGCAGAAAAAACAATCATCCGACAGTCATCAACTGGCTTGATAACTGCCCGTCCTGTGGGCATGGGAAGGCCGTGGTTAATACCGAAGGCAACGAAAATTTACTTTTTTACGGCGACCAGGTGACATGTATGCAGTGCGGTCACTGTGGGGAAATCGATACGGAAGACAACACAGCTTTCGTTGTCTGGGACGAAATTGAGAACAAGGCGGAGGCAAACAATGACTAACCAAATCGTCTTTGTGAACGGGAAATCTAAATGCGGCTGCGTAATGGAATTCAGCGATGGCGGCGGCGAATATTCGGATGTTCACTACATAACACCGTGTGCCGCACATTCTCAGGCCGAAACTACATCTCAGCCCGTTGGCTATTTTGCTTATGACACTGACGGCGGATTTACTAATCACGACACTGCAGAGCGCGCGCAGACAGAAGCGCAGAACGCGATCGAATACTTCCGCGAGTCTGCCGGCGACGGCTGGAGTGATGAGGTCGATAGTGTCTGCTGGGGCGTCATTATGCAGCAGGCTGAGCAAACGGATGTGAGACCGCGGACTGAAGAGGACAAATGCGAGTCCCACATTGAAGAAATTTGCGATTACATGCTGCAGCCGAAAGTCTCCGCCACCACTGGCATCACCGTTAAGGTGGGGGAGTGAGTATGCGCCTATATAACGCCGATTACCTGCACCCAGTTTCCTCCAGCAAGGAGGGCGTATGACCACATTCACCAAAGAGCAGTTAAAGGGGTGGGCCTCAAGACTCATTGAAGAAACGCGCAGCGATATATCCATTTCACGTACTGATGCACATGCAGAGTCATATCATGCGCAGCTTGAGCTGCTTGAAATCGCACTGGCAGCATTAACCGCAGAGCCAGTTGCTGACGTAGTGGTGTGGTCTTCGCCGAACGAAGAGCGCACCTGTGATATCCGCTGGCGTCGTCATGATGTGGCGCCAGGGCAGCTTTACCGCCTGCCGATGATTGAGGGGCTTAAATAATGGCTAATAACAAATTAACAGACGAGCGCATACAAGAATTATTGCTCAAATTTACTCGCGATTCGTACCGTTTGAATGGTTCAGAAACAGGCATGGCGCTTGGTGATGCTGTGTTTGCACTGTGTGAGCTTCGGGAGCATAGAATTGCTGAGGGAGCTTTACAGCGGGGTTACGCGGCGGCTGAGCAGGTGTCATTTTGCCTGGACGAGCTGAACGTACCAAAAGATGCGGGGTATGGACCATTATCGCTGTGGGACCGCGTTTATCAATATGGCGAGATTAGCGCCTCCGAACGTGCAGAACTTCAGCAGCGCCGGAAAGCTGATGAGCAGGAGGTGAGGTGATGCAGGCTCTGCTGCAATACGCCACCAGCCGCATCATTGAGCTGGAAAAAATGCTGCTGGTGGACGTACCGGAAACGGTATGGCCCGCCGAGATCAGCATGGTGTTTTCGCAGGTAGAACACGCCGGGGATCTCCCGGCGCACCACCAGCGCCGACTTAAGCACCACATCAACCGCATGCTGCTGGAAAGAATGCCTGTTCCGGCAGTTATCACCGCAGCCTGCTCGCTGGCCCACGCCATGGAGAAATACGAGTGAGAGAAATCATCGTTGATAATTTTGCTGGTGGCGGCGGCGCCAGTACCGGCATTGAGATGGCTATCGGCCGCAGCGTGGATATTGCTATCAACCACGACCAGAACGCCGTGGCGATGCACACCACCAACCACCCGGAAACGCTTCACTACTGCGAGGATGTTTTCGATATCGACCCGCGCGTCGCGACCGCCGGCCGTCCTGTGGCGCTGGCGTGGTTCTCGCCGGATTGCCGTCATTTCTCGAAAGCGAAGGGGGCAAAGCCTGTAGAGAAAGCGATTCGCGGGCTGGCCTGGGTGGTGCTGCGCTGGGGGCTGGATGTTAAACCGCGGGTAATGAAACTGGAGAACGTGGAGGAGTTCAAAACGTGGGGTCCGCTGCTAGCCGGGGAAATGAGACCTGACCCAGACCGTTCCGGCGAGACCTTCGAGGCTTTCATCGGCATGCTGACTACTGGCATCCCGGCGGATCATCCCGCGCTGGCTGAATGCTGCGAGTTTCTGGGCATCCCGCTTGATAGTGATGACGCTGCGCGGCTGGTCAGGGGGCTGGGCTATGTCGTCGAGTACCGAGAGCTGCGGGCATGCGACCACGGTACGCCGACAATCCGCAAACGGTTTTTCATGGTGATGCGCTGCGACGGGAAGCCGATAGTGTGGCCGGAACCTACGCACGGTGACCCGAAAACAGCCGCAGTCATGGCTGGTAAACGGGTGCCGTGGCGTACAGCTGCTGAGTGTATCGACTGGTCAATACCGGCACCTTCCATTTTCGGGCGGAAGAAGCCGCTGGCAGAAAACACGCTCAGGAGGATTGCCCGCGGCATCAAGCGCTTCGTTATTGACAGTGCCTCGCCGTTTATCGTCAAGTGCAACCATACCAGCAGCAAGAGCGAGTACGATTGCTTTAGAGGCCAGTCGCTGGATGAGCCGCTACAGACCATCACGAAAAAGCTCGGCTATGCGCTGGCTGTGCCATATCTGGCACCGTTCATGGCTGGCAACGGCGGTAGCGAATACCAGGCGAAGCCGCGCGCGCTGAATAAGCCTGCCCACACTATCCTGAAGCAATCCCGCGCCTGCGTGGTTGCTCCAGTGATTGCCCGCCAGTTCGGCGCCAGTATCGGCCACCGGGCAGACGAACCCAGCGCAACGATCACTGCGGGCGGTGGCGGTAAATCGCAGCTGGTGACACCGACGCTGATCCAGATGGGCTACGGCGAGCGACCCGGGCAGGAGCCTCGCGTGCTGCAGCTTAATCACCCGCTGGGGACTGTTACCGCAGGCGGCAATAAGTTCGCAACGGTGAGCGCGTTCCTGGCGAAGCACTATGGCGGGAATTATACGGGCCCGGGCGTGGGGCTGGATGAGCCAGCACACTCCGTGACGACGGTCGATCACCATGCTGTTGTTGCCTCTCATCTGATCAAGCTGCGCGGAACGTGCCGCGATGGGCAGCGCGTGGATGAGCCAATGCCGACCATCACTGCTGGTGGCCAGCATGTTGGGGAAGTGCAGACTACGCTCGCGGCCGTGAGCTACGACGAAGAGCGCGCGCAACAGGTCGTCGAATTCCTGAGAAAGTATTGTGGCGAAGATTGTACCGGGATTGTTGAGATCGACGGCGTGACATACCGGATTGTGGATATCGGGATGCGTATGCTGCAGCCGCGTGAGCTGTATCGCGCGCAGGGTTTTCCTGAGTGGTACATCATCGACCAGGACTATACCGGAAAGCGCTACGCGAAAGATAAGCAGGTGGCCCGCTGCGGTAATGCAGTACCGCCACAGTTCGCCGAGGCGCTGGTGCGGGCTAATCTGCCTGAGCTTTGCGGAGTGAAGGAACAGGCCGCATAAAAATAAGCCTGCTAATCATACGAAGCCCGCTCCGGCGGGCTTTTGCAGAAATTTATACAGAATCAGTTAACAAAACGTGCTTTTAAACCGATTGCAATCAGCAGTTGTAGGGTTAATAATGTAACTGTATATTCATACAGTATATCGATTTGGAGGGAATCATGAAGGTCGAGTTAACCATTGATCGGACAAAGAATCTTCCTGATGGGGCTGTACCGGCGCTGGAGAAAGAGTTGTTAAAACGTCTTGGCAACCGCTTTGATGACTGCAGCATTACCATCAGGCGCGCCAGCGTCGACGGGCTGACAGTCATTGGCGCGGATAAGGACGACAAAAAAGCCGTGGAGAAAATCCTCCAGGAGACCTGGGAGAGCGCCGACGACTGGTTCTATTAACAAAAAATCCAATGTGGCCTGCATGTCCAGTCGTGGATCGTATTTCCCTTTTATGCAGCCGCCGTTACTCAATTTTGCGTCAGTACGTCGCGCAGGGGGGAAGTGTTGTGGGCATTGTTAACTCAGCTCCTGCCGGAGATTTCAAAGCAACCATTACCGATGGATTAGGTCGTGAGGTCTGTTCCTTCAGGTTGGCAAAAAATGACAGGTTTATTGTGTCTTCGGATGGAAATGAAGTCGCTTGCAGGAAGTTATCCCGGGATGAGCAGTACTGGACCAGGGAAACGATCATTGAGGTGTTCAGGGAAATGAGCGCCAAAAATTGACCGCTCGTCAGCGAATCGAGCATAATCCAACGACTGGCCTGAACAACCAGAACCTGACGACATGCGCCACGGAGCAACACCATGGCGCGAAATCAAAAACAACACTCCCACACACTGACGTTCTCTGGCGCCAGCGATTTCCTTTTGCCTGAATCCTTCCGGAGTGGCAAATGAAGAAAAGCTGGTTCCTTCAGGACAATCTCACCACAGAAGAAGCCGACGAGCTGGTGGCGCGCTATCGCGAAAATAACGTACGCACCAAGAAAAGCCTGGATAACGATCTTATCCACTGGACGGTGAGCGCATTCCTTCCTGAATCCGGCAAAACACCGCGGCAAAGCAAACGCTGGCAGCATCGCTGCTGGGGTGATGTATGACGGCCTACAACATCACGCCGCTGGGCAAGCCGCGACAGACCCGGGCAGACAAATGGAAGAAACGGCCGGAGGTACTCCGTTACCGTGCGTTCTGCGACGAAGTCCGGCTGAACAACATCACGCTGCCCGCCAGCGGCTACCACGTTATTTTTGTGCTACCCATGCCGCCGAGCTGGAGCAGGAAGAAGCGCGCTGAATACGACGGGAAGCCGCACCAGCAACGTCCGGACAAGGATAACCTGGAAAAGGCGCTGCTGGACGCCATCTTCGGCGAGGACAGCCATATCTGGGACGGGCGCGTGTCAAAGGTCTGGGGGCAGACAGGACAGATTATCATCCGGGAGGCTTGCCCATGCGCCTGCTGCTGAGACCTGAGATCGCCAGACAGATGGGCATTGTGCTGCTGAAGCCCGGCAACGATCTGATGGGTGTTTTCGCCCAGGGCCGGGTGCTGGTGGAGGAGGCCCCGGCGAATATGGCCCACCTGCCGTCCGGGCGCATTCCTGATGCCCGGCAGCCGCTGGCGGAAGATCACCTCCTTCGACCCTTCTTCACCGATGAGCGCGTTATTCGTGCCGCTGGTGGTCTGGCCGCGCTGGAGCACTGGCTGTTACTGCGGACGGATGTCTGCCAGTACCCGCACGCCAGTTATCACCATCACGAACTGGTTACGATGCGACACCCGCCTGGTGCGCTGGCGGTCTGCTGGCACTGTGATAACGAGCTGAGGCAGCAGACGACCGAACAACTGGCCGAACTGGCCCGCGAGAACGTCATCGCCTGGGTGATTGATACCGTCCTTGCGTCGCTGGGCTATAACCGCGAGCGGGAACTTTCCGTCGCGGAGCTCTGCTGGTGGGCGGTATCAGCCGGTATTGCCGGGGCAATCAACGAAGAAATGGCGCAGCGCGCTCTGCGACTGCCGTCAGAACCTGAACCCACGGTGTACCGGGAAAGCGATATCGTGCCAGCGTTACCGGCCACCAGCATTCTGGAGAACAGGCTGGACGGGTACAGCGTGGAGCCTGACTGGCAGGAACACCCCCTCGGGCAGCCGCTGGTGAGTGTTGCTGTGGAGCCTGAAGCGCCGGCCACCTTTTTTGCCCGCCCGAAGCGCATCCGCTGGACGAACCCGGCCTTCATCAAATGGGTCAAGACCCAGCCCTGCGTGTGCTGCGGTAAGCCGTCGGACGATCCCCATCACCTCATTGGCTGGGGGCAGGGCGGTACCGCCACCAAAGCGCACGATATTTTCACGTTGCCGCTGTGCCGCAGGCACCACGATCAGCTGCATCACGACCGGATTAAGTTTGAGCAGGAATTCGGCCTGCAGCCTGTATTAATCGTTCAACTGCTGGACCGGGCCTTTGCGCTTGGCGTGCTGGCATAGGGAGAATCGACTATGAATCTTGATGGTGTGATCAAATTCTTTGCCCCGAAGGGCATGCATATTTCAGGTACCAGCCGGGCTACCGACGGTGAGCAACTTACCGTGACCGATGTGATGGCCGCGCTTGGGATGACGCAGGCACAGGCCGGCATCGGTCTCACGATGTATCTTGGCAAGGCAGGCATCAGCCAGCAGGACCGGGACGCGTCTATAGCCTGGCTGGCTGAATACGCTAAACAGCATGCGCCGTTCGCAGTGCGAAAAGCCGCTGGTAAAAAATTTCCCCTCTGCATGCGTATTCTGGCGCGCTTCGCATACAACGACTATGCATCTTCGGCGGCGGATTCGGTGGAATGCCACAAATGCCATGGAAAGGGGTTTACGCCAGTCACCACCGAGACAGAAAAGAGCCACTACACCATGCGGCTGCCTCAATGGGCAAAAGACCTGCGCCAGTCACCATCCGATTTTGAAGTGAAGCGCGTAGTCAGAGAAACAGAGCATGTGCTTTGCAAAAAGTGCAGCGGTACTGGGAAAATAAGCAAGCGCTGCCAGTGTGGCGGTACCGGGAAAACGCTCGATCGCAAAGAAACGGAGTTCCGCGGTGTACCGGTATACAAAGTGTGTAAGCGGTGTGAGGGGCGCGGATACAGCCGTCCAAAATCATCGGTGGCATATCGTGGCATTTTCACCGAGTTATCCAGCTTGCCGGATCGTACCTGGCGCTACAGCTGGAAGCCATTCTATGAAAGCCTCGTATCAAAATGCTTTCAGGAGGAGAGCTATTCTGATATCCAAATTAAAAGGGTGACGGTAATGCAAGATCGAATAGAAATATGAGTATTTGGCGACAAGATACTTGCAATGTTGCCATTTTTGTGTAAATTTGACATTAACGATGGGCATTGTATGTTCAGAGTTAAAAACCCGCCAGCGAGCGGGTTTTTTTATGGCTAACCGCCGCCAATATGAAAGCGCGGTGGGCGATGCGTATCCTACATGTTCCAGCCGAATGCAAAGCTCACAAAGGCAGGACCACAATCCGAATCTGCGCTAACTAAGGTTGAGCGCCCCGTATCAGTAAGCGGGTAACATTCTTAGCCCTGGCGTTCGCCGGGGTTTTTTATTTTCAGGCTCCGGGAATCACCCTTACCTTCACTTTTACATAAGAGCCCGCGAGCCTGATTTCCTCCAACCACACAGCACCCGCAACATCGCGAGGTGAGAGACCATGAAAATGAATGACCAGCAAGGGAATATCATCACACAGTTCTTTGCCTGGCTTGCGGCAATTGCGTCCATGCTGGGCTTTACAACTCAGGATGTTGTTTACATCCTCTTTGGTTTTATTGGCGTGGTTATCTCAGTTGCCTCATTTGTGTTTGGTCGCATGGATGCCAGAAATGAACGTAAGGAAGACAGCAAACGGACACAGCTATTAGCTGAATACCTCCATGGCGTGCAACAAAAACCTCTCAGTGAGCGCCCCTCATCCGCTGAAGTGATCACCGAATCGATGAACAGGATAAACAACAATGGCGCAACTGAATAAAAAGGCTGGTGCTGCAGGTGCGGTTTGCTCTGTAGGTGCCATCATTGCCATCGTGCTGAATGCGGGTCATGTACGGACAAACGAGCGTGGTCTGGAGTTAATCGGAAACGCTGAATCCTGCAGACGTGATCCGTATGTCTGCCCGGCAGGCGTCCTGACCGACGGCATCGGGAATACTCACGGCGTTAAAGCTGGCGTGAGCAAGACGGACGCGCAGATCGCCGCCGACTGGGAAAAGAACATCCTGGATGCCGAGCGCTGCGTTAACACCTACGCCAACGGAAAAAAGCTCAGCGACAACACATTCTCGGCGGTGACGTCGATTACGTTTAATGTTGGCTGTCCCACGATGAAGCAATCAACGCTTTACGCGATGTTTCGTGACGGGCCAGCAGCGTGGCAATCCGCCTGTAACCAGTTTCCTCGCTGGGTCTACGCCGGAAAGACCATTCTCCCCGGTCTGGTAAAGCGCCGCGACGCTGAGAGAAAGCTCTGTCTGGATGGCCTGTAATGAGCCGTATAACCGCAATCATCATTGCTGTCGTCGCCTGCCTGCTGGTTTCTCTTGGCTGGATGGTAAACCACTACCGCGACAACGCCATCAACTACAAAGCCCAGCGCGATAAAGCCACATCCGCCCTGACGCTAGCGAACGCCACCATAACCGACATGCAGACCCGGCAGCGCGACGTCGCCGCGCTGGATGCCAAATACACAAAGGAGTTAGCTGATGCGAAAAAGCAGCTTGATGCTCTTCAGCAGTGTGTTCGCTCTGGCAAGTGTGGGCTGCGCATCAACGCCACCTGCCCCAAGGGTAATACCTCCGGCGCCACCGGCGTGGATGATGCAACCGGTCCCCGACTTACTGACGCCGCTCAACGGGATTATTTCACCCTCAGAGAGCGAATTAGCGTTATCACCAAACAAGTGAGCGGCCTGCAGGAATACATCACCACGCAGTGCCTCAAATAACGATCCTCGCAACAGCGGGGATTTTTTATGCGCATCGCACGCGCAAAACGAGAGTCTTTCAGTAGTGGGCCTGGGGAATGCCGCTTTCTCTCAGGTGGTTGTCCCGTGCGACAGGCTCACGCCTAAAAGGAAATGCCATGAGTAAGTTTTTTATCAAGGTTATCATCGGCATCTTTTCATACGGGATTCTATTGTTGCTCGGCTATGCGACATTTACCGGGGCTAAGTCGCTAATCGGTGTATCTGCCGCCGCCTATTGGGTAATTATGTTCGCCGGTTTATTTGCCAGCGCCATCATTCTGATTGTCAGCTATGGGGCGTCTGGCATTGAAGGTGAAGATGCCAGGCAAAAAACGATTGAGTCCATCAGTGACGCAACGAAGAAAAAAGGAATTTTCTTCCGGGTGCTGCGCTGGGTTGAAGATGCGGCCATCGCCTCTTTGCTCTCATTCTCCGGCTGGGTATTCACCGCCGTGTGTTATGTGCTGGTGGTACTGCTGATGCGACTGTGCGTCGCCGTCGCTCGCGACAAGGTAGAAGGGTTATCTGTAAAACCGGACATCTGATATGGCGGCACTGAAGGATTTATCCCGCCAGCTCCAGCAGCTGCAAAAACAAATCCCATTCGCAACTGCACAGGCGATGACAAAGGTCGTTCGGCAGATAGAAACAGCTCAGAAAACGGCGTTCGAGCGCCATCTGGAAAATCCAACACCCTTCACCGTGAAATCCGTCGGCTCAGTGGCTGCCCGAAAAAACAGTCTGCGCGCGAAAGTGTTCGTTCGCGATACTGCCGCGGATTACCTCGAGCCGTTTGAGTTTGGCGGCGAACATAAGCTCAATGGCAGCGCGCTGCTAAATCCCAAAGACATTAAGCTGAATAAATTCGGCAACCTGCCGCGTAACAAGCTTTCTCAGCTTAAGGCGAAGCCAAATGTTTTCATCGGTGATGTCGGTGGTGTTAACGCCGTCTGGCAGCGCAGAAAGGCCAGGACTAGGAAAGGGAAGAAGCGGGCGAAACGCTCGCCGAATGGAACGCGTCGGGAGAAGGTTAAACAACGCACACCAAAACTGCTTATCCGCTTTGGTGACGCGTTGCCAGTAAAACCCACGCTGGGCTATATGGACCGGGCAAACACCATGGCGCACACGCTACTACCGTCTGCGTTGAATCAGGCGATAGCGGAGGCGCTCAGGACAGCCAAATAGTTGTGAACATTAAGGGGAGTCAATAATGGATGAACGTGAATTAATGCATGTTATCAATCTGCTACTCGAGGATGTAAAACGATTACAGGAACTGGAACCAAATGCAGGTACTGAGGCCCGCATTTGGCTGGCCAAACAAGCTTTGGAGTCTGGCGACCAGGAAGGTTAGACCTTGTCGTGGTTGATGTAGTAACGACCAGCGGACTTTGTGACCATAACGATTGGGTTTGGGCGAATTTTTTCAGCAACAGATTCCGCTAGATTACCAACATCCTCTTTTGATTTACTCGCGCTTTCATAGTTGTACTCAGCGCTAGGAAGGTAATAGGTATTTCCTGAGTCTGTTGTTATTGTCCGCTGAAACCCTTTCTGTTTCATTGTCTTGTGTAGCTCTTCATAGTCCGCATCTTCTGAATTGCGAAGTTCTACTCTAACTGAGAATTTTGCCATATGTTTTCCTTGCTGACCGTGTGAGAACGTCCAGCATATCACCGAGCCTGAAGTGGTGAAAAGACAGGTAAATCAAACGGTGTTCCCCGGTGGGGTTTGGGTCCTTCCTGAGGGGATCGTATTGCACGGGCATTGCGCGCCGCGGTGTTTTCCTAGCTACAGGTTTTCAAATTTGGGTAACAGGTAACTGTTACATTTTGTTTCATTTGTCGGCTACTTATTGTTTGTAAATGATTTTCCATAAATTGTTTTGTTACCCATGGTGTTACCTTCCTTATTGGGTAACAGATAAAGGTAACAAGTCAGGTAACAGGTCGGGGTAACAATGAACCAGTCAGATTTTGCCAGACTCCACGGCGTCAGTCGTAAAACGGTCACGATGTGGAAAAGCCGGGGATGGCTGATCATGTCCGGCGATGACATTGACGTTAATGCGTCGAATGCTCAACTGGAAAAATACAGAAAAACCATCAGCCGACCCGGCGCTAATAAGGCTACAGCTCCGGCGAGAAAAGCCACTGCGCCAGCGCTGTCATCAGCGGCGGAAGCAGGCGATGACGATGGTTCATCGCTGGAGGGTATTGCCAGGGATTTCATTCTCAAAAATGGTGCTGAATTAACCCTGGATGAAGCGCGCTGTATGAAAGAGAACTATCTGGCGCTACTGACAAAACTTGAGTTTCAGCAAAAAGATGGTCAGCTCATTGAGATGACCGTTGCCGAGGAGGTTCTTTTCAACGCCTTTCGCCAGCAGCGTGATGCCTGGCTCAACTGGCCGTCCAGGGTGGCGCCGCTGATGGCCGCTGATCTGGATGTACCGGCGGACAGGATGACAGAGGTGCTGATTGAACATGTCCACAAACATATCTCAGTCCTCGGAGAGCCAGAATTTACCCCGGCAGAAGATTGAGCGTCTTGAGCTGAGCGTACGAAAAGGCTGGACGCCGCCGCCGAGGATAAGCGTTCCGCAGTGGGCTGATGATTATCGCAAACTGGCGAAGGAAGCCGGGAGTACGTCGGGCAACTGGGAGACGTCCACCGTGGAGATCGCCCGCGGCCCGATGCTGGCGGCGACAGAATCAGGCGTTCACATCATTACGGTGATGTGCTGCACGCAGCTGATGAAAACCGCGCTGCTGGAAAACCTGTTTGGTTATTTCGCGCATCTCGATCCCTGCCCGATACTGCTGCTGCAGCCGAAAGAGGAAGCGGCCGAGCAGTTCTCGAAGGAACGCATCAGCCCGCTGGTGAGGGTGACGCCGGCACTGCGCAGAATCATCGGCGACTCAAAGCAGAAGAGCTCGAAAGAAACCATTCTCTATAAGGCGTTCACCGGCGGCTTTCTGGCGCTGGCGGGCGCTGGTAGCCCCGATAACCTTGCGCGTCGCCCGATTCGCGTTCTGCTGGCGGATGAGGTGGATAAATACCCGATCACCCGCGAAGGCGACCCTATCACGCTGGCGGAAGAGCGCACGGCAACCTTTGGCCTCACCTGGCTGTCGGTTCGCGCCTGCTCGCCGACGGTGGAAGACGAAAGCCGGATTGCCGACAGCTATGCCGAATCTGACCAGCGCCGGGCCTCGGTGGTGTGTCCGCACTGTGGCCACCGGCAGTTCCCTGACTTTTTTAAACATGTTCAGTGGCCGAAGGACGGGGATAAACACCTGACCAAATCAGCGATGCTCCACTGTGAGTGCTGCGGCGCTGGCTGGTCCGAGGGGGAGCGGCTAAGGGCGCTGCAGACCATCCGCTGGCACCAGACCCGACCGTTCGAGTGCTGCGGAGAGCGGCATTCCCCGCTGATGGATTATGACCTGGCCTGGCGGACAGAGGATGAGGGCAGTGTTGAAAAGGTGTGGCGCTGGTCGGAATCCGAACGTCATGCAGTCTGGCGCGCTGTCTGTCCGGAGTGCGGGCAGGAGGCCGTCGATAACCACCATGCCGGGTATCAGGCATCCAAACTGTTCAGCCCGTGGCAGAAAGACAAGCCGTCCGATATTGCCGAGAAATACATCAAAGCGAAGGGGGACCCGGATAAAGAGCAGGCCTGGTGGAATACCCAGATGGGACTGCCTCACCGGCCAAATCACGGCAAGCAGTTGCCGGTGGATATCCTGCTGGCTCGCCGGGAGGTCTTTCCGGCGAAAGTGCCGGATGGTGTTGCCCTGCTGACGGCCGGGATTGATACCCAGGATGATCGCTTCGAAATCGAAGTGACAGGCTGGGGTAAAAACGAGGAGTCCTGGTCTGTCTCCCATGATGTCATCTACGGCGATCTGGAAACGGATGAACCCTGGCGGCGTCTGGATGCGTACCTGAAGCAGATATGGCGCCGGAACGATGGCAGGGGACTGACCATTATGGCGGCCTGCCATGACTCCGGCGGTCACCATACCCAGAAGGTCTACGAGTTTGCTAAAGAGCGGCTCAATCGCCGAATCTGGGCTGTCAAAGGTGAATCGGCGCAGGGCGGGAAGCGAAATCCGGTCTGGCCAACCAAACGTCCTTCATCGAAGAGCAAGGCGCAGTTCCGGCCGATCATTCTGGGGGTCAACTCCGCGAAGGATGTGATCCGCGGGCGGCTGCATATCGAGCCACCTGCGCCGGGTATGGCCGCGCCGGGGTATATGCATTTCCCTGACGATCGGGATATCGGCTATTTCAACCAGCTGCTGGCTGAGCGCCTTGTGTACAAAGTCATTGCCGGGCAGCGCTTCAGCGTCTGGGAAGCTATTCCCGGCAGGGCAAACGAAGCCCTCGACTGCCGGGTGTATAGCTACGCCGCGCTGTGTGGCCTGATGCACATGGGACTCAAGCTGAACGTACGCGCCGCGAACCTGGAAGCCAACCCGGACAAATTCCTGCCGGCACCGGCCGGACCGGAAGAAACCATCAGCTACGAATTGCCGGGGGCCGTTATTGAAGAGCCTGCTCCCGTCAAACGTAAGCGACTGTCAAAACTCCTGCCGCAATAAGGATAATTATGTTTAACCGGAACACCAGTCTGCTTGCCGGCGCGATGACCGATGAGCAGCTCAGGGCTGCGCTCGCCAAAGCCCAGCAGGCCTACATTGATTTAGCGACCGGGAGCCACGGTGTTTCGTTTTCCTATTCCCAGGGAGACGGAACGCGATCCGTGTCCTACCAGCAAAGTACCCTGGCTGACCTGCTGGCGCTGATCCAGCTCCTGCAGGCGCAACTGGGCATTATCTCGCGTCCGCGGAAACCAGCGAGGTTTCGATTCTGATGAATAAAGTACAGATACTGGGACCGGACGGTCAGCCGGTACGCCCGGCGCGGCCCTCGATGCTGGTGGGCGGCAGCCGCGTGCCCTATGACGCGGCGGATTCGTTCAGCGACCAGCTGGCGAACTGGCAGCCGGCGCTCTGGTCGCCGGATAACGAAATCAACATCTACCGGGACCGGATTGTCTCCCGCGCGCGGGATCTGGTCCGTAACGATGGCTGGGCTAACGGTGCGGTGACCCGTCTGCTGGACAATGCTGTCGGTGCAAACTTCCGCCCCATTATGAAACCGGATCACCGGGTGCTCAGGATGATGACCGGGAACCCGTCATTCGATGCCACGTGGGCTGAAGAGTATGGCAAGGCACTGGAGGCGCACTGGCGAACCTGGGCATATGACCCCGGGCGCTACTGCGATGCCGAGCGCAAGCTGACGGTTCCTCAGATGCTGCGGCTGGCATTTCGCCATAAGTTAATCGATGGTGATGCGCTACTGGTGCTCCAGTACCGGACGGACCGGCTGGGGCGAGGACGGGGGCGCTATGCCACCACGGTGCAGGTTGTCGATCCTGATCGCCTCAGCAATCCGCAGCAGAATTTCGATATGCCGCATATTCGTGGCGGCGTGGAGATTGACGCTGACGGCGCGCCGGTGGCCTACCACATCCGGGAAGCCCATATAGGTGACTGGTGGAGCGGGGCCAAAACCATGACCTGGCAGCGTATCCCTCGTGAGACGGCCTGGGGACGCCCGCATGTGGTACATGATTTTGACCATGAGCGCGGTGCGCAGCATCGCGGAAACGGCATTCTGACGCCAGTGGTCCAGCGCCTGAAAATGCTGGTGAAGTACGACCAGAGTGAACTCGAGGCCGCCATTCTCAACGCCATTTTTGCAGCCTATATCGAGTCACCCTATGACCCGGCGATGGTGCAGTCGGCGCTGGGTGAAAACTATGACGAATCCGAGCTGGGTGCTTATCAGGACGGGCGTGTCGAATTTCATTCTGACCGGCGCCTGACGCTGCAGAACGGTGCCCGTATGCCCATTCTTTACCCCGGGGAAAAAATCACCACGGTCAATGCGGCGCGGCCCTACAGCAACTTCGAGGTGTTCGAGTCTGCCGTGCTGCGCAATTTCTCCTCCGGTACCGGTTTATCGCCGCAGCAGGTCACCCAGGACTGGTCTGACGTTAACTACAGCTCCGCGCGCTCTTCGCTGCTTGAGGCCTGGAAGACGCTGACCCGGCGCCGCGACGATTTCGCCATGGGAACCGCACAACCTGTGGTGACCGCTTTTGCCGAGGAAGTGCACGACAACGAGGATTTACCCCTGCCTGCCGGCGCACCGGATTTTGTTGACGCCAGAGCAGCCTATTCCCGCGCGCGCTGGATGGGGCCGGGCCGCGGCTGGGTGGATCCGGTTGCAGAGAAGAAAGGCGCCATTCTTGGCCTAGATGCCGGGCTTTCCACCCTCG
The DNA here is from genome assembly GCF_028069715.1 of Kluyvera sp. Awk 3. NCBI lineage: Bacteria > Pseudomonadati > Pseudomonadota > Gammaproteobacteria > Enterobacterales > Enterobacteriaceae > Kluyvera > Kluyvera sp. Awk 3. Next base: position 59,292 of record NZ_JANEWH010000005.1, read on the forward strand.
AAATTGAGGTGGGTGAGAACGTCGGTGAAGACTGGGAAGAAGTGCTCGATCAGCGCCAGCGTGAAATTGATGCCTGTAAGAAACGTGGGCTGCCGCTACCCAGCTGGGCACAGGCTGATGTATTTGCCCCCGAAACGATTAAAGACCCGGAGGAAAAGTGAATCTACCTCATCTGGCCCAGCGCCTGTTTAACACGCCGCTGGCCATCCACCCGAACAAAGCTGAAGTCATCATGGCAGCCGTCATGGACCGGTTCGGTATCTCCAGAATTGAAACCTCACTGGCGATGGAAGATGACGACGGGTACGGCTACGACGACAACCGCGGGCGGGAAACCCGGCGCGACCCCGGCTATGACAATGTGGCGGGTGTTGCGGTCATCTCCATCTGCGGAACCCTGGTTCAAAAGCTCGGCAGCCTGCGGCCGTACAGTGGCATGACGGGCTATGACGGTATCCGCCAGGCGTTTTTGTCCGCGCTGGCCGACTCGGATGTGAAGGGTATCTGTCTGGATATCGATTCACCGGGCGGGGAAGTGGCGGGGTGTTTCGACCTTGTGGACGAAATCTACAACGCCCGCGGTGAAAAACCTGTCCACGCCATTCTGACGGAAAGCGCGTATTCAGCTGCGTACGCCATCGCCAGCGCGGCTGACCGGATTTCGGTTCCCCGCACCGGCGGCGTGGGGTCGGTGGGCGTCATCACCATGCACCTTGACTGGACGCAGCGCATTAAAGAGGACGGTCTGAAGGTCACCATCATTACTTTCGGCAGCCGGAAGGCGGAGGGCTCTCCGTATCGTGAGTTGTCAGAAGAGGCGCTGGCGGCCATACAGCATGACATCAACACCATGGGGGAGCTGTTCGTGAATACCGTTGCCCGTAACCGCGGGATCAGCGCAAAAATTATCAAAAATACGCAGGCGGCCTGTTTTATGGCGGCTGATGGTGTGGAGCTTGGACTGGCGGATGAGGTATGCCCTCCTGATGCTGCGTTCAGACATTTACTTCAAGTAACAGGAGCCTGATATGGCAAAGAAAACGATGAGTTTTGCTCACCTGCTGGGTTTTGGAAAATCGGCATCAGAAGAAGATGAAGATAAAAAAACCAAAAAATCGAAGGCACGTAAAGCGGAAGAAGATGACCGCGAGGACGATGCTGAAGACGATGAGCGCGATGATGATGCGGAAGACGATGACCGTGATAAAAGCGCCGAAGATGACGATCCGGATGCAGAGGATGATGAAGACGATCCGGACGCTGAAGACGATGATGGCGATGACCGAAAAGAAAGTAAGTCTGGCCGCCAGGCGCGTATTTCAGAGCGTAAGCGCTGCGCCCGTATCTTCGGTAGCCCGCATGCTGCCGCCAACCCAGCGCTTGCCGCATCGCTCGCTTTTAATACCGGCATGAGCTCTGCTGCAGCCATCAACGTCATGGCTTCGCAGGCGCCGGCATCGCAGCCTAAGCGCGGTCGTTCTCTGGATGAACGTATGCAGGCCAGTCACCAGGCGCGCCTGAACCCGGACGGTGAAAAACAGACTGGTAAATCTGCGCTGGTGGGCAAGATGACCAGCCTCTACAACTCTGTGAAAGGGGAAAAATAATGGATCAGTTTGGTCAAAGTCCGTTTGCGCCGGGTATGAAAAGTTCGCTGTTTGTGCCGGATCAGCTTGTTGCTGGTAATCTGCAGCTGGTGACTGATACCGGCACCATTACCGGCGGTATTTATAAGCGCGGTACTGTGCTGGGGCAGATTACGGCTTCCATGAAGTACACGGCCTGCGTGAAAACTGCCACCGATGGCAGCGAAAAGCCCTGCGCCATTCTGGTGGATGATGTGGATGCCACCACGCACGGCGATCAGTCCGGCGGTGTTTACCTGATGGGTGAGTTCAACCAGAACCGTATCATTATTGATGCCTCCTGGACTGTTGCGGACCTGAAGACAGCCTTGCGCCCGCTGGCGATTTTCCTGCGCGACAGCATTCAGGCACCCGTTTCCTGATTTAACGCTTCCCCGGATATTTCCTTCTCCGTGCTTTAACCGGCAGGGGATCGCGTATTTCAAATTCCTGCCGGGCCACCGTCCGGCATCATCAAGAGACTGACTATGGATAATATTTTTGATACCAGTGTGCTGGTACAGGTGGTTCCTAATCTGAAGCTCAGCCAGAACTGGCTTCTGGACCGTTTCTTCCCGAATGTGGTGACCTACGAGACGGAAGAGGTGGCTATCGATGTTGACGTGGGTCTGCGTCGTATGTCGCCGTTTGTTTCCCCACTGGTGGAAGGTAAGCTGGTGGAGTCCCGTAAGTACCAGACCAACACCTTCAAACCTGCGTACATCAAGGACAAGCGCGCGCCGGATCTTCGTAAACCGATTCGCCGCCAGATTGGTGAGCGTATCGGCGGTGAGTACACCGCTGCTGAGCGTGAAATGCTGAATCTGCAGTTTGAGATGGCTGATCAGATTGACATGATTAACCGCCGTCTGGAGTGGATGGCGGCCAGTGCACTGGTCAGCGGGACGGTGAAAGTCCAGGGGGACGGCTATGAAACCAAGGTGGTGGATTTCGGCCGTTCTCCGGATTTGACCATCACCCTGAGTGGGTCAGATAAATGGCCTCTGACCTTACCTGCCGGGACCACCAATACACAGCCTTCCGACGATATCGAAGACTGGCAGACCCTCTATCTGAAGGAGTCCGGCGGGGTGCCGACGGATCTGGTGTTCACCAATAAATCGTGGAAAGCGTTCCGTCTCGATACCACCATCAAGGATAACGCCATCACCTTCCCGGCGCTGAGCCCGTTTGGTAACCAGATTAACGCCGGTCCGCAGGTTCAGAAGGGGGCCGTTTATAAAGGACGCTGGGGTAACTTCGACCTCTGGCTCTACAACGACTGGTTCATTGATCCGGTGGACGGCGTGGAAAAACCATTAATCCCGGACGGTGCGGTGATTATGTGTGGTGCAGACCTGATGGGAACCCGCGCATTCGGCGTGATTCTGGATCCGGCGTTCAACTATGGCCCGCTGGCATTTGCCCCGAAAACCTGGGTGAAAGAAGACCCGGCGCAGCGCCTGCTGATGATGCAGTCTGCGCCGCTGGTGATCCCGAGCAGGGTAAACGCGTCCCTCTGTGCAACGGTGGTGTGATATGGCGAAAGCAACAAACAGTCCGGCACCTGCAGCCGATCTGAATGCAGAGCCTGGGATTGATGACCTGAATGCCGGGGGAACCGACCTGGTCACAGAACCATCCGTTGATGATTTGAATATGGCAGGTGTTCCTGAAGTTCGGGCCGATGATGAGAGGGAAGGGCCGGAATTTGTTGTCCTGAAGGGCAACAGTGTCCGCCACAACGGCGAAGTCTACCGGGAAAACAGTGTCATTCCGGTCACTGGCCAGGATGCAGAGCGCCTGCTGCAGGCGGGCATTATTGCCGATGTCAGTGTACTGCGTCAGCGCGTGCTGGCGGCCCAGCCCTCCGTCACAGTCACTTCGGGGTAATGCCATGGGCGTGGACTGGGATTTACACCTCCTGAGTCCGCTGCATGGTGTCTTCGGCGACGAGCAGGAGTACCGCCCCCGAAACGGTACTCCCTTTCCGATAAACGGCATTTTCGACCGCGGTTACGCCCAGGTAACCGAAAATCTGGACGGTGATTCAGCGATAAATACCACGAGCCCGGTACTGGGGGTGCGCGATGCGGAGTTTACCGACTCCGGTAGACCGCTCCCGGCGGTGTCCGATCGTGTCTTTATCAAAACCGCCGGCGGAAAGCCTGTGAATCAGTTGTTCGTGGTGGCAAACGTCGAACCGGACAGCCATGGCGGCTCAAAACTCGTTCTTAACGTGGTGAAACAACGATGAATGCAGCAGCAGTACGACAGATGGTGGTCACGGCGCTGACCGGCGCCACGGACGCCGGCAGCAGCGTGTATTCCCCCCGCGACTGGTCAACATCGGCGGACATGTATCCGGCGCTGCTGGTTCAGACGCCGTTTGAGCAAAAAAAGTCGCTGGGGCGGAATACCCCGGCGTTTACCACTATCACTACCGTCAGAATTACTGGCCGGGTACAGGAGTACGACGGCGATACGACAGATGATGGCGCGATGAAAGCAGAGCTGGCGCTGGAAGCGCTGCGGGATCAGGTGGAGCGCGCGGTCATCAACAGCTATGAGCTGACCCGGAAGATTCAGAAATACGCCGAGGTGCGCTCAACCATCAATGTCGATGCCGACGGTGAAGCGCATATGGGCCAGCTGCTGCTTGAAATCGACATCGAACATTATCAGGGGCCGGAAGACTTCTATCCTGTTCAGGCGGTTCCCCTTGAAGGCATCGATATCGCGATTGTCGTACCCGACGGTACGCCGCAGCCCGGTATCAGCCTCAACCTCCAGGAGTAAATTATGTTTGTAAAACCGAAAGACGGGCTCAGCGTTCGCTGTCCCGTCAAGGGCAGCCCTTTGCCGCCAGACGGCGCAGAGGTTCCTGACAATATTTTCTGGCGCCGCAGGCTGCGTGACGGTGATGTGGTTCCGGCCACTCAGCAGACGCTCGCGCCAGCGAAAGGTGTTTCACCGAAAAAAGAGGGAGAGACTGAATGACCGTACCCTTCGCCCGAGTCCCCGATAACCTGCGGGTGGGGTTGTTCTTCGTTGAGTTTGATAACTCGATGGCGAATAACGCCACAGCCACGCAGCGCACCCTGCTTATCGGTGGGATGCTGACTTCCGGTTCGGCAACCGCCGGTATTCCTGAACGCGTCTCTTCTGCTGATACTGTCGGCGATCTGGCCGGAAAGGGCAGTATCCTGCAGGCCATGATGACGGCGTATCAGAACAATGATACCGCCGCCGAAGTCTGGATCCTGCCGCTGGAGGAAGACCCTGACTCCATGGTTTCCGCCACCGGCACCATTAAAGTAACCAGCGTACCGACGGCAACCGGGGTGATTTCGCTGTACATCGCCGGCGAGCGTATTCAACTGACCGTTGTGGCAACGGATACGGCGGCCGCGATTGCCACCTCTCTGGCGGCGGCGATTAACGCAAAAACCACGCTGCCGGTAACCGCCAGTGCGGCCACTGATACAGTAACCCTGACAGCGAAAAACCTTGGCGCCATTGGCAATGGTATTGATGTTCGCCTGAACTACCTCCGATCACCTGGTGGGGAGGTGACACCTGCAGGCCTGGAACTGACCATTACAGCCATGAGCGGTGGTGCCAGTGCGCCGGATATCACTGGCGCGCTGGCCAACCTGCAGGACCGGACGTTCGACTTTATCGTTAACCCCTATGACGACACCGCATCACTGGATGCGATGAAGGCGTTCCTTTCAGATGTCGGCGGCCGCTGGGCGTGGGATAAGCAGTTGTACGGTCATTCCTTTGGTACGACTACCGGAACCTATGCGCAGCTCGGAACGAAAGGCGAGGTGCGAAACAACCAGCATGAAACGCTGATGGGCGTGAATAAATCACCGTCGCCCTCCTGGGTGTGGTCTGCCGGGTACACAGGCGCGGCGGCGGTCAGCCTGCGCAATGATCCGGGGCGCCCGGTGCAGTCGCTGGCTATCCTGGGGGTTCTTGCGCCGGAGTTGCAGGACCGCTTTGAACTGACCGAGCGTAACAACCTGCTGTACAGCGGCATTTCGACGTTTACGGTGGATGATGACGGCACGGTGCGTATTGAGAACCTGATCACCACTTACCAGAAGAACAGCTACGGCGACGAGGATGACAGCTACCTCGAGGTGGAAACGCTCTTCAGTCTGATGTTTGTGACCCGTTACCTGCGCACGGCGGTAACCAGTAAGTTTGGCCGGATGAAGCTGGCGGCTGACGGTACCCGTTTTGCCCCCGGCGCCGCGATTGTCACCCCGAACATTATCAAAGCAGATCAGATTGCGGAGTATGGCAACCTGGTGTGGAACGGGTATGCGCAGGATGCCGCGGCCTTTGCCAAAAACATCATTGTTGAGCAGAACGCCAAAAACCCGAACCGCGTCGATGTGCTGTGGCCGGGAACCCTCATGAACCAGCTGCGCATTTTTGCGCTGCTCAACCAGTTCCGTACGCGGGCTGAATCAACAGGAGCATAAACGATGGCAGGTGATACTTCTAACCGCCTGGCGGGAACCGCGTATGTCACCGTCAACGGTGTAACAGTGATGGTGGAGGGCTCATTTAAATACCAGGTTTCCACCGTCAACCGCACCACCCTGACGGGGATGGACGGCGTACACGGGTACAAAGAAAAACCTGTGGCGCCGTATATCTCGGCCCGGCTGCGTGACAGCGGCGGGACGAACGTCAAAGGTTTCAATGGGCAAACCAATGTCAACATTGTGGCGGAACTGGCGAATGGGAAAACCATTATCGGTCAGCAGCTCTGGACGGTAAACGTCCAGGAAGTGGAAAGCGAAGATGCTGTATTTGATGTTCGCTGGGAAGGCCGGGAAGTAACGGAGAACTAAGATGGCAGAAATTGAACGTGTAAAAATCATTTCGCTGGCGGTACCGCTTGAAGATGCGCCGCAGAAAACCCGCTATGAGCAGCTGGAGCTGAAAGCCCCAACACTCAGCCAGGCAGAGCAGTTTTACGAAAAACAAGCCGCATCCACCTCACTGGCGGCGATGCGCCTGCTTATTGCGCTGGTGTCCGGCACGCGTGAATCCGTGCTGCAGCCGATGGATTTCATCGATTTTCGAAAATGCGAGGAGTACCTGCTCGGTTTTTTGACCTGGAAGCCCTGACCGTCTGGCAGGAAACCGCCGCTGATATCACCTTCTATTTCCGCTGGTCTGAGGACCGGGCGTGGGGAATGACCCGCGCCCGGCTGACCTGGTGGGTGACACAGGCCTCCCGGATTAACAAACTCAGGAACCCTGACGACGATGAGTAATTCTTTTGATTTTGAGCTGGTGGCCAGTGACCAGGTCAGTGACGCGATAACCCGGATTGACGAAGCTATCCGCGATCTGGAACCGAAACTGAATAAAACCAAAGAAGGGCTCCAGTTAGGCGGCCAGGAGACGGTCGACGGGCTGAACGGTTTTATTTCACGCCTGGAGAATATGTCGAAGAGCGCGCGGGATAACGTGCAGTTCATCGGTGATATGGTTCCCCCGCTAAAAATGGTGGGGGAAATCTCCGGCAAGCTGGGTGCGCTCGGTGCTGTTGGGGCGGCAGGATATGGCCTTCAGCAGGTTGCCTACGGTTTTCGGGAGGCCTCCCGGGAGGCGTATAACCTGGATACAGCGTCGAAAAACGCCGGTATTCGGGTTGATGATTTTACCCGGCTCGCGGGCGCCATGCGTATTCTGGGGGCTGACAGCGAAAGCGCAAATGCATCGATTGAAGGGATGGCAAAAACGCTGAAGGAAGCGGCCAGCGGGGCAAACGGTCAGGTCCTTGGTGCGTTGTCGCAAATTGGTGTGCAGATCCAGAAAAATAAGGATGGTTCAGTCGATACGCTCAAAACCATGGAAGAGATCGCGCGCGTGTTCCCGACACTGCGACCAGAGCAGCAAAAATCTGTCGCTGATGCGATGGGTTTTACCCCTGAAATGCTGGCGCTGATGCGTGAAGGCGAGCGCATGAAAACCCTGCTGGCGAAATCCGATACGTTCGGGCTGACGGTCGATCCCGAACTTAATAAACAACTGTCCGATATCAACGGCACGATGAACGAACTGGGCGCTTCATGGGACGGACTGAAGCAGCGATCGCAGAATAAGCTGTTCGAAGGCCTGCTTTCCGACGGGTCGGTGAAAGATGGCCTCGAGGGCGTGATTGACCTGTTTACCAACGGCGATTTCACCGGCCTGTCGCATGCGCTGGGGTTTATCAGCAGCGCGGACGCGGCCAAACTGCGCCGTATTCAGGGTGACAAGGAACTCTATAACAGCCTGCCCCGCAGCGAGCGCGGGATGGTGGATGCCGGGTTTATGACGGATGCCGTGAGCAAACGCTACGATGCGAATTACCGGGCGACGGATACGGCGAACCAGCTGCAGGACGATATGGCTGCCATTACCCGACCTGCTGTCGGCGGCAATAACTATTTGCCGTATAACCAGAGCGGGCAGTATGACGCTCTCCTCAATGAAGCCGGTAAGCAATACGGTGTGGACCCTCGCCTGCTGAAGGCCATTATGACCCAGGAGTCCGGAGGTAACCCGCAGGCAGTCAGCAAAGCCGGCGCCAAAGGGTTGATGCAGATTATGCCGTCAAATTTCCAGTCGACCGGTGTTACCGACTGGACCGACCCGCGGCAAAACATCATGGCAGGTGCGCAAATTCTGTCCGAGAACATGAAGAATTCGGGCGGTAATGTTCCGCTGGCGCTTCGATATTACAACGGCGGTTACGACACCCGTCGGTGGGGGCAGGAAAATCAGGCCTATCCCGGCGCGGTACTTGGACATTACCAGCGGATCATTAATGCAGAAAATCCGCCTGACAATGTTTTTCCTGACACCCCGGTGACGGAGCGAACGGCCGGAACCGGCATTATCCAGCCAGCATCGCAGGGGGGCGCATCGGGGCAGGTGCTGACCGAAAACCTCACCCGCTCATTTAAAAGTGCCATGGAAGAGCAAAAGATGAAGCTTGAAATCACTATGGTGGACGGGAAAGGGGAACGAAAGGAATACAGTACCCGGGATGGCGGCAGGATCACGCTGCCCATGTCTTACTGACCGTGAAATTCCGGTCGCTATCAACAATGTTAACCGCCGCTCTGGCGGTTTTTTCTTTCCGGAGGCGTGATGCCAGTTATCCAGGATGCAATTTCGTCCCTGATGGGTGGTGGTGCCAGCGATGACTGGCAGAGCCAACTGCGCGCCAGCTCGTTTCGCGGCGTGCCGTTTGCCGTTGTGGCAGAAGAGGGCAGCCACGGCCGTCGTCAGGCCGTGCATGAGTACCCATGGCGTGATACCGCGTGGATTGAAGATATCGGCCGCGCGACCCGGCGGTTTATCATTCGCGGGTTCCTTATCCAGAACAGCCTGGTCTACGGTGGCGGCGATGCCATTACCCAGCGTCAGTCGCTGATCGCCGCCTGTGAAGCAAAGGGAAGCGGTACCCTGGTCCACCCTACGCTCGGCGAATTAACCGTTTCTATTCCCGAGAACGGTCTGCGTGTCTCCGGTTCGACGGATAACGGCAGGGTGTTTGAGTTCACCCTGATGGCAATTGAGTCAGGTCTCAAAGTATTTGCCGTCACGGACAGCACCACGGCGGGCGATACGGTAAACACCAACTACCTGAAACTGGTGAGCACGACGGTCGCCAGTACGCTCGCCAGGATAAAGGGTGAAATCCGCGGTGTTACGCAGGCGATCAACACCATTAAAGGTACCGTCACGTTCTGGACCAGTATGGTGGACAGCACCATCAGCGAGGTCACAAACCTCAGTAACGTCCTGAATTCCACATTTGGAAATACGCAATATGGCCGTTACAGCAAGGGGCCAGTCGGTGGTAGCTCTTCCGCTGTTTCAGGCAATACGTCGACTGCCGATGTGGAGGACAATCAGGCGCTTGCCGACCAGGTGACCGCGCAGTCGGTGATGGACCGGAAAAACATCGCCGATACAGCGGATCACCTCAACAACTCAACCACCCCAGATGCGTTTGTACATGGGGTTTCCGACGTCGTGAATGCCATTCTTGACAGTGCCGGCAGCGTGAATGACCGGATCTCAGCACTGGAAAAACTGGCGAATGCCATCAGCACGGAATACCAGCAATCCGACAGCAGCAAGGCGATATCCGCCACCATGAACACGCTGATCGTTGTGTTGTGCACGGGGGCCATGACCCGCGCAGCGGCTGATGCCAGCCCGACCAGCCGCGATGAGGCTGAAGCGATAACGCAGCGGGTTTCCGTTCAGCTGGATACGGCGCTGGTGCTGGCCGGTGACCGGGCGGAGGACGGTATGTATGGCAGTCTGCTCGCCATCAGAACTTCCTTTTTAGCCACGATGAGTGACCGCGCATCCGGGCTGAGCGAACTGATTCAGGTCACGATGGCTCAGCCCCTTCCGGCGCTGACGCTGGCTAACCGGCTGTATCAGGACGCCTCCCGCGCAGACGAACTGGTGCAGGAAGCGTGCGTTCCACATCCGGCGTTTATGCCGCTAACCATGAAGGTACCGAGACAATGAGTGCAGACAGCGATCAGGACACCGTCTCGCTGACAGTCGGCGGTAAAATTATTGAGGGCTGGGATTCAGTCCGGGTGACCCGCGGTATTGAACGTTTCCCCTCCGATTTCGATCTCGGTCTGATGGATTATTTTCCCGGCAGTGATAACCGCCAGCTTGTGGAAGAAGGTATGTCCTGTACCGTCCGTATCGGGAATGACCTGACACTGACGGGCTATGTGGATGACTGGGAGCCGTCAGTATCGCGCTCCCGCCACGAGGTGCGCGCGACGGGGAGAAGCAAATGCCAGGATCTGGTGGATTGCTCCGCTGAGTGGCCCAACAACGTCATCAATGGCGGTAATGCGCTGGAAATCGCCACGCGGCTGGCGTCGTATTACGGCATCAGCGTCTCGACGGATGTAAGCGATCTGATTAAGGTTCCCCAGTTCACCCTTAACTGGGGGGAGTCACCGCAGGAGATTATAGAGCGGGTGGCCCGGTGGTCAGCCCTGCTTTATTACGACCAGCCTGACGGCAACCTGCTGTTGACCCGCGTCGGTACGCGCCGTGCCGCCAGCGGTATTGCCGAGGGTGTGAACGTCGAGCAGGCCTATTACCGTAAATCGATGGCTGACAGGTTCTCTGACTATGTCGGCGTTTCTATGGGTATTTCCCCGATAGCAGGTTATTCGCCGGATTCGGCCTATGACGCCGTGACGCTGGCGACGGCGAGGGATCCGGAAGCCGCCCGTATGCGCTACCGAAAGCATATTTCCATTATTGAAAGCACTCTGATGGCATCGCAACAGGCGCAGCGCGCTATCGACTGGGAAATGAACCGCCGGTATGGCCGCTCGAAGCCGCTGACTGTGACGACAGACTCCTGGCGGGATGAGGCGGGGAAGCTGTGGGAGCCCAATACCCTTATTCCGGTGAATATGCCGACGTTCCGCCTCCCGGATACCGAGCTGCTGCTGGCAGATGTCACCTACATGCGTGATGACAACGGGACGCATGCACGCATGACACTGATGCCGCCGGCAGCGTTTGAAGTTCAGCCCTACGCCTTCTACCAGCAGATACCGGGGTTAAATACATGAACCAGTTAGTCAGGCGCGCCGCCACCCGCATCGCCAGCATGCTGGGCATTGGCCGGATCACTGCGCTGAAAGACAGTGGTGTTGTGCAGACTGTTCAGTACCAGACGCCGCTTGAGATCGCCAGCGCGCCGCGGCTCGCCGAGTTTGGCTTTTCTTCCGGGCTGCCGAAAGGCACTGACGTGGTCCTGGCCTTTATTGGCGGTGATCGTTCAAGTCCGGTGGTCATTGCCACGAATCATCAGGGGTACCGGCGCACCGGGCTGAAAGACGGCGAAACCGTTATCTACAGCCAGTGGGGGCAGGAGGTGCTGTTGACCGAAGAGGGGGTATTTGTCGATGCAAAAGGCAGGGATGTGGAAGTCAACAACGCCACAAACGTGACCATTAACGCCAGCAAGGGGATTCTGGCGAATACCCCGCTTCTGAGATGTACCGGCGACATCGTGGACAATTGCGACACCAACAGCAGAACGCTGAAAGACCTGCGGAATGCACACAACGACCACGATCATCTGGTTAAAAACGCCCAGAGAGGCAATGACGATATCCGCAGTGAACGACCCGAGGAGCAGGTGACATGAGCGACATTGCCTCTTTCTGGAACGTGGACGAGATGTTTGCCGACTGGCAGGAAGGCCCGGGCGCACTCACCACCGGGTACGATTTACAGACCGCGATACTGGACAGCCTGTTTACCGACCGGCTGGCGCGCGCGGATGACGACTATGAAGGCAGCGATCGCCGTGGCTGGTGGGGGGATTCTGGTGATGAATCGCAGCTCGGGTCAAGGTTGTGGTTACTCCGAAGGCAGAAACTGACGACCGACGTGGCGAAAAGAGCGGAGGAATATGCGCGCGAGGCTCTTGCCTGGCTTAAGGATGATGGCGTGGTCAGCGATGTTATCCCCGTTGCGCAGATCGTCATGCCGAACCGCCTGAACCTCATCATCCGGTATCTGGCACCGGGCAAAGACTGGCAGGAATTCAGGTTTTACTGGATATGGGAGCAACATTAATATGCCGTTTAAACGACCGACGCTCAGCGAGCTGCGTGACGGAAACCGGAAGTTTATGCAGGCGGAGCTGGAGGGAGTCGGCGCGCTGCTGCGCTTCGCTAACCTGAAAGTGCTCGCCGATATGGATGCCGGGATGGGACATCTGCACTACGCCTACCTGGACTATATAGCCCTGCAGACGAACCCGTTCACGTCTACCGATGAGTTCCAGGCAGGATGGATGGCCATGAAGCAGGTTTTCCGTAAACCGGCCACGGCCGCGAAGTCGCCATCGGTACAGGCCGCCGGTGCCGCTGACAGCATCATTCCTCCGGGTACGATCCTGAACCGTGGCGACGGATACCAGTACCGCACGGATGCTGAGCTGAAAATTCAGGCGAATGGCTATGGTACTGTTGCCGTGACCGCCATACTGCCGGATATCACCAGCGATGTGACCGGGGGTGGCGCCCGCGGTAATGCGGATGCCGGTACCATCCTGACCCTGGATGCCAATATTGCCGGGGTGGATGCGCAGGTGACGCTATTGTCTGCCGCTACCGGCGGGGCGGACATTGAAAGCGAAGACGAGTTTCGCAGTCGTGGCCTGCTGGCGTGGCAGAATCCGCCACAGGGCGGCAGCGATACCGATTATAAAAAATGGGCGCTCGAGGTACCTGGCGTGACCCGGGCGTGGGTAAAACGCCGCCTGAACGGGGCCGGGACCGTCGGGGTGTACATCATGTGTGACCGGAACGCCAGCGGCGGGTTTCCGGTCGGTACTGACGGAATATCGCAACTGGAAGACTGGGGGGCTGTCAGGGCCACCGGGGACCAGCTGGCTGTCGCCGATCACATCTACCCGCTGCAGACTGACACAGCCATCGTGTTTGTGTGTTCCCCAATCCCGAAAACCATCGACGTCGAAATTTCGGGGATCAAAAATGCCGACAGCACCACGGTACAGGGCATCAGGGATGCGCTGACAACGCTGTTTTTTGATGAGGCCAATCCTGACGGCTCCGGAAAAGTGTATCTCTCGGATATCAACGGGAGCATCGGTGATGTTAACGGCACCACGGGCTATATCCTGAACTCTCCGACGGCCAATATTACGTTTGCGGTGGGTGAAATTCCGGTGCTGGGTGAGGTGCATTTTGTATGAGCCTCTTTTCGAAAGATGATTACGCCGGCGCGCTGGGTGCGCTGCTGCCCACCGGCAGGACATGGCCACGGGCATCAAAAACAGTACAGGCGGCGGTTCTGCGCGCCCTGGCAAGTGCATTCCAGCGTTCGGATGACGATGCGGTAAATCTCATTGCCGGGGCATTTCCGCCCACTGCGACCAGTATGCTTCCGGAATGGGAAGCGACGCTTGGTCTGCCGGATGACTGCGCTATCGGTGAAATCGATGGGGTCAGTGATCGCCAGCGCCTGGTGGTGGCAAAGCTCATCAGTACCGGCGGCCTGAACCGCGATTACTACATCCGCGTGGCGGCGGCGCTGGGGTATACCATCACCATCACACAGTTTCGCCCCGCGATGTGCGGTATGTCGGCGTGCGGCGATGCCCTGAACGGCGATGAATGGCCTTTTACCTGGCAGATTAACGCCCCGCAAACCACCATCAAATACGCACTGTCAGGCGCATCTTACTGCGGTGATTCTCTGGCCTCCTGGGGAAATAAACAACTCGAGTGCGCGATCACTAAAATTGCGCCCTCACATCTGCGTCTTATTTTCAGTTACGCATAACTGACCACAACACTATGACTTTCATTTTAATCGCTTAATCAAGTGAGGATGACCCATGCTCAGAATCGGGCAAGTTGAGCCTACTGCCACATCCGATGGCAAATATACCGATGGCAACGTTGCCGGCGGAACCCCGGCGACGCGGTTGCGCGCGCCAGCTTTTAACGCGATGCAGGAGGAGCTGGCAAATATTGTTGAGTCAGCTCAAATGACGCTTGATCCCAGCGATATGACCCAGGTACTTACCGCGTTAAAGAAATTGCTCCTCAGCCGAGCAAATCCGTTTGGGGATATTAAATCTGATGGACCGGCCGCCATCGCGACCGCTCTCGCAAATCTTGGTCTGGGAGAACTTGCTCTGGCGGGCACGATGACAGGCATTTTTAATACCAACGGGTATCTGAAAATCCCCGCGATTATCGGGGGAGAGAGAAAGGTACTGATACTCCAGTGGATGTCTATTTCTGCCAGTGCCACAGCCACTTATTACAACCTGCCGATCGCCTGGCCTACCGGAGGACTGCACGCGTTTGCTGTCGGGCAGACAGGAACCGACCAGGTAACAACGGCCAGTTCGTTTATTGAAACAGCGTGGGGTGTTCAACAGGTTTTTGTTAAGTGCGTTAACGCGGCGGGTGCCTTACAGGCACGTGGCGTCAGTTTATTTATGATTGGCCTGTGAGGAGGCAAAATGGACATTACTTATAAATTTGCCGATGGGCTGTTTTATCCCAGCGATATTGAATATAAAACTCTGCCTGACGGAGCTATTGACGTTCCTGCTGAGGAGTTTATTAAGGCCATGCGTCGACCACGCGGTTACGATTTTTCGGTAGACGCGAATGGAATGGTGACACTGTTCGAGCAAGCAACTTCAGAGGAGGAACTGAGGCTGCAAGCTGAATCTCAACGGACATTATTGAAACAGAGTGCTGATAGTGAAATAGGATGGAGACAATACGCTATTGACAGTGGCAAAGCAACAGCAGAAGAAGTTGATGACTTGGTAAAGTGGCAAGACTATAGGCTAGATTTGATGCGAGTTAATATTCTAAAACCTGAGTGGCCACAAAAACCATAACATAACACCCCATATATTAATATGGGG
>NZ_JANEWH010000050.1:0-32978 GCF_028069715.1 Kluyvera sp. Awk 3
TTGCCTGGCGGCTGTAGCGCGGTGGTCCCACCTGACCCCATGCCGAACTCAGAAGTGAAACGCCGTAGCGCCGATGGTAGTGTGGGGTCTCCCCATGCGAGAGTAGGGAACTGCCAGGCATCAAATTAGAAGTATGGCATTAACTTTCGGGGCAGTTCACTACTCGACAGAGAGTAGGACAAAAGCGAAGCTTTTGAACGTTGCGAAGCAACGGCCCGAAGGGTGAATCACAAAGTGATTCATAAACTGCCAGGCATCAAATTGCAGTAAACCGGGATGAATAGTCCGGGTAGTGACAAAGAAATTCGGTGGAGCGGTAGTTCAGTCGGTTAGAATACCTGCCTGTCACGCAGGGGGTCGCGGGTTCGAGTCCCGTCCGTTCCGCCACTTATTAAGAGCCCTGAGCATATTTGCTCAGGGCTTTTTTCTTTGTGCGTCGGATAATTATTGCTGTTTTAGCAAAAATCCTCTGCATTTCACGATCTTTTTCTCAATCCTCTCCCTCGTCATAATGGTCTCAGTTAACCCATTTTGATAAATAAAGAGGAAAATCATGACAATCCCTGCATTTGGTCTCGGTACCTTCCGCCTGAAAGACGACGTTGTTATTGCATCCGTTAAAACCGCGCTGGAGCTTGGTTACCGTACTATCGATACCGCACAGATCTATGACAACGAAGCGGCCGTCGGCCAGGCAATTGCCGAAAGCGGCATTGCGCGTAATGAGCTGTTCATCACCACCAAGATCTGGATTGAAAACCTGAGCAAAGACAAGCTGATCGCGAGCCTCAAAGAAAGCCTGCAGAAGCTGCGTACCGACTATGTTGACCTGACGCTGATCCACTGGCCGTCGCCGAACGATGCCGTGGCGGTTGAAGAGTTTATGGCTGCGCTGCTGGAAGCGAAAAAACAAGGTCTGACTCGCCAGATCGGGATCTCTAACTTCACGATTCCGCTGATGGAGCGCGCTATTGCAGCCGTAGGCGTAGAGAATATCGCCACTAACCAGATTGAGCTGTCACCGTATCTGCAAAACCGCAAAGTCGTTGATTGGGCTACCGAGCACGGTATCCATATCACTTCTTATATGACGCTGGCATACGGTAAGGCACTGAAAGATGAAGTGATTGCTGCCATCGCGAAGAAACATAATGCGACGCCTGCGCAGGTTATTCTGGCCTGGGCAATGGGTGAAGGCTATGCGGTAATTCCGTCTTCTACTAAACGTAAAAATCTGGCAAGCAACCTGCTGGCGCAGGATCTGAAATTAGATGCTGAAGATAAAAAAGCCATCGCCGCGCTGGACTGCAACGACCGCCTGGTCAGCCCGGAAGGTCTGGCCCCTCAGTGGGACTAATGACCCTTTAACCCTCTGAAACCCTCTGGTAGCCCGGATGAAACGCTCATGTCGACTCCGGGCCTCCCAATCAGCCGTGCGATTCGTTACAGATTCTCCTTCACGTACTCGCTCAGAAAATCAATAAATGCCCTGATACGGGTGCTCACTGCCCGGTCACTGTAGTAAACCGCGCTAAACGGCATTTCGACAGGCAGTCGCTTATCGGCCAACAGCTCAACAAACTCCCCGCTCGCAATCTCTTTATCCACCATGTAATCCGACAGGCAGGCAATACCGTTGCCGTTCAAACACAGCTGTTTGAGCGTTTCTCCGCTGTTGGAGGTAATGTCGCAGCTGACTTCCATAAACTGCCCATCGCAGCAGTACACTGGCCACGTGTTCAGCGAAGAAGGTTCGGTGAAACCAAGGCACTGGTGCTCTTTCAAATCTGCAACGTTCTCCGGCTTGCCATGACTGGCAATATACTCTGGCGACGCGATGATCTTGCGATAGCTGTTAAACAGGGGGCGAGCGCGTAGACTGGAGTCGGTTAATGTCCCCGCCCGAATGGCAACATCCACCTTACGCTCAATCAGGTTGATAAAGGTCTCAGACGACACCAGCGAGAGCGTCATCTCCGGGTAGCGTTCGCGAAACGGCTTAATCAACGGCATCAGGAAGTGCAACATCACCGGCGTGGCTGCGTCGACCCGCAGCAGACCACGCGGCGTATTGCGCGTATCCAGTAGCTCATTTTCCGCCGCGGCCATCTCTTGTAGCACAACCTGCATGCGACGAAAGTAGCGTTCTCCCTCTTCGGTCAGATTAAGCTGACGCGTGGTGCGGTTAAGCAGGCTCACTCCGAGCTTAGATTCCAGCTTCTTTACCGCCCGGCTCACCGCCGAGTTAGCCTGGCCAAGTTGCTCCGCTGCCCGGCTAAAACTTCCGCTTTCAACTACCGCCACGAAAATGGCGATCTCTTCTGATGTTGCTCTCATTATTGCACCTGACGCAAAATTCTATTGAGATTCTGAATATTTTTGTTATTTAAACACCCCGGCATACTACGTGTCATCTTAATACTGATGATGTGGAGTAAATTATGCCGCTGGCGCTACTAGCCTTAACGATCAGTGCCTTCGCTATTGGCACAACCGAATTTGTGATTGTCGGCCTGGTTCCGACGATTGCTGAACAGCTTGCCATCTCCTTGCCTTCCGCCGGGATGCTGGTTTCCATCTATGCTCTGGGTGTGGCTATTGGCGCGCCAGTGCTCACGGCCCTGACGGGCAAACTGCCGCGAAAACAGCTGCTGCTGGCCTTGATGGTGCTGTTTACCGTCGGTAACCTGCTGGCCTGGCAGGCGCCGGGATACGCCACCTTAGTCGTCGCGCGTCTGCTGACCGGTCTGGCGCACGGCGTGTTCTTTTCCATTGGCTCAACCATTGCCACCAGTCTGGTGCCAAAAGAGAAAGCCGCCTCGGCGATTGCCATTATGTTTGGTGGCCTGACTGTGGCGCTGGTCACCGGTGTGCCGCTGGGGACCTTTATCGGTCAGCACTTTGGCTGGCGTGAAACTTTCCTGGCCGTTTCTTTACTGGGCGTGATTGCGCTGATTGCCAGCGCCATACTGGTACCGGGTAATATCCCTGGCCGTGCACCAGCAAGTTTAACTGACCAGTTGAAAGTGCTGACTCACCCGCGTCTGCTGATGATTTACGCGATTACCGCGCTGGGCTACGGCGGCGTCTTTACCGCCTTCACCTTCCTGGCGCCGATGATGCAAAATCTGGCAGGCTTCACACCGAACGCGGTCAGTTGGATCCTGTTAGGTTACGGTGTGGCGGTTGCTGTAGGGAATATCTGGGGTGGTAAACTGGCCGATAAACACGGTGCGGTACCGGCGCTGAAATTTATCTTTGCCGCGCTGGCGGCGCTGTTGGTGGTCTTCCAGTTCACGGCGTCAATTCAGTATGCTGCGCTGGCAACAGTGTTGGTGATGGGGGTGTTTGCCTTTGGTAACGTGCCAGGTTTGCAGGTCTATGTGGTTCAGAAAGCCGAAGAGTATACGCCAGCTGCCGTTGATGTGGCATCGGGCCTGAACATCGCCGCTTTTAATGTCGGAATTGCTATCGGCTCCGTAGTGGGGGGACAAACCGTCGAACACTATGGTCTGGCCCAAACGCCGTGGATTGGCGCGCTGATTGTGGTGGGAGCGCTGCTGTTGACCGGCCTGAGTGGTCGCCTGGACAAGCCGGGTCGCGTCGTACTCGGTTAGAATTTTTTCGGTAAGCACAGGCTTACAGAAGTTCACCCAGCTTTATCACAAATAGCGTTGAAACCGTGGGCAAAAGCCCCTATAACTGAGGAACCTTCCTGGAATCAGGCGGGTTCTTTGCTTATTGAGGTTATAAAAGAAAGTGCGAAAAAATACCTACGCCATGCGCTACATTGCCGGACAGCCAGCGGAGCGGATCCTCCCGCCACCGGGCACGTACTCCGGGCTGAGCGAGGCATTATCGGTGGGTAAGCCGTTAAGCACTGAAGAGAATATTCGCATCCTGGTGTGGAATATCTTTAAGCAGCAGCGCGCTGAATGGCTGTCGGTGCTGAATAAGTACGGTAAAGATGCGCACCTGGTGCTACTGCAGGAAGCGCAAACCACGCCAGAACTGGTAAAGTTTGCGACCACTAACTATCTTGCGGCCGATCAGGTGCCCGCGTTCGCGCTGCCGCATCATCCTTCTGGCGTGATGACCCTGTCCGCTGCCCAGCCTGTTTACTGCTGCCCACTGCGTGAACGCGAGCCGATTCTGCGTCTGGCGAAATCGGCGTTAGTGACTGTTTACCCACTTCCTGATTCGCGATTGCTGATGGTCGTGAATATTCACGCCGTTAACTTTAGCCTTGGCGTTGATGTCTACAGTAAGCAGCTGATGCCCATCGGCGAACAGATTGCCCAACATAACGGCCCGGTGATCATGGCTGGGGATTTCAACGCCTGGAGTCGTCCGCGTATGAACGCGCTGTACCGTTTTGCGCGCGATATGTCGCTGCGCCCGGTACGTTTTGACGACGATCAGCGCCGTCGGGCGTTTGGTCGTCCGCTGGACTTCGTCTTCTATCGGGGGTTGAACGTGAACGATGCTTCCGTGCTGGTTACTCGCGCATCGGACCACAATCCATTGATCGTCGAATTCAGTCCCAGCAGGTAGGGCAGAAGACATAAAAAAAGGCACCGGGGGAAACGGTGCCTTTTTTACTGGATGCCTGTCAGGAGTCAGGACGGTCGCTGTTCTTAACATACAGCGTGAGCTGATCGCCCGGCTGCAGGTTGCCAGTGTCACTATTCCAGCGCATCACATCTTTGATGTTCACGCCGTGACGCTTTGCAATGCTCGACAGCGAATCACCTTTACGTACACGGTACGTAATGCTGCTGTTATCGGCAAGACGCGCAGCGCTGCTGCCTGCACCTACCGTTAAGCTCTGACCCACTTTCAGGTTGCTACCACGCAGGTTGTTCCACTGCTGCAGGTCCTTCGTCGTCACGCCTAAGCGTGATGCAATACCCGACAGCGTGTCGCCTGAGCGAACCTGATAGCTGCGGCTGGACATCGGCGTATTGTCAGCAACCAGCGTTGGCTGGAGGTCGGCAATTTCACCGGAGGCCAGGGATTCACGCAGCTGATCTGCATGCTTCTGTGGCACCATCACGTACTTTGGACCGCTTGCGCCGAGCGTAGAACCTTTAACGCCTGCGTTGAAGGTCTTCAGCTTGTTGACCGGCATACCAGCCATGTCTGCGAGCTGAGAGATCTCAACCGGGCTATCGAGGCGAACACGCGCCAGCGCACGGCTTTCGTCGGTTGTTGGCAGACGAACGCCATAGCGTTTGCTGTTTTTGAGGATGTCGCTCAAAGCCAGCATCTTCGGTACGTAGACCTTTGTTTCCTGAGGCAATGGAAGTGACCAGAAGTCCGTAGGCTTACCACGGGCTTTGTTCGCCTTCATCGCTTTCATTACACGGCCTTCACCGCTGTTATACGCCGCCACGGTTAATAACCAGTCGCCGTCGAACATTTTGTTCAGACGCTGCATCATATCCAGTGCTGCCGTTGTGGAAGCAACGACGTCACGACGTGCGTCATAACTGCGGGTCTGTTTCAGACCATAATTGCGCCCTGTGCTCGGAATGATCTGCCAGATGCCTGCGGCATTGGCGCCAGACGTTGCGTGCGGGTCAAAAGCGCTCTCCACTATGGGTAGTAATACCAGTTCCATAGGCATGTTACGTTTCTTAACTTGCCCGGCTATCCAGTACATATACGGCTCTGCCCGTAAAGTTACATCGTGGAGATAGCTCTTATTTCGTAAGTACTTCTGTTTCTGTTCGCGAACCCGTGCGTTATCCGGGATTCCCATCTTTAGCTCGTCGCCAATATAAGCCCACAAGTCCTGATTCTGCATGTCGAATGTCCCATCGTCCATCCAACGTGCCTGACTTGCGAATTTACTTGCTTCCCCTTGACTAGCCGCAGAAAGGCTCTGTGCGTGCTGTTGGACGTTGCCCTGCTGTGACGCCTGGCACCCCACGAGCAGGACAGAGGCGAGTAATATCGCTTTTGCCTTCATGTGTGTGTCAATAGTTGCTTAAAAGACGACCGATAATAACGACGAACTTTCGAAAACGCAACCCGGAAGTATCAGAAGTTATCTTTCTTTGACCGTAACCATGCAAAACGCTCTTCAGATTGTAGCAACTTTGTTTCTTTGTTTATTTCATTAATTAAATCAATATCATCCGTTCTTAAAAAGAGATTAATTTGACGCTCCTTTTTCAGAGTTGTGGGGAGTGTTATTTGGTTTTTTGCGCGTAACTCCTTCACTTCTCGATAGTATTCGTTAATGAACAAATCATGCGGTAAAACGCTCAGGGCGAACTTCATGTTGGAGAGCGTATACTCATGTGCGCAACAAACTAGCGTCTCTTCTGGCAGGGTGTTAATGCGCTGCAGCGAGCGGTACATCTGGGCTGGCGTGCCTTCGAATAAACGTCCGCAGCCCCCGGAAAACAGGGTGTCGCCGCAAAAAAGCCACGGCGCGCTGTAGAAACAGATATGTCCTAAAGTGTGCCCCGGTGTAGCGAAAACGTGAAATTCCTGGTCGAGTACGCGGATCCGATCGCCATCGGCGACAATTTTTGTTGTTCCTTTGTTACGTGTCTCTTCCGGACCGTAAACGATCAGATTCGGATAATGCCTATGCAGATCCGACACGCCGCCAACGTGATCGTGGTGGTGATGGGTTAAGAGGATCGCCTCCGGCTGCCAGCCGTTTTCGGCGATCGCTGCCAGTACCGGGGCGGCTTCACCGGGATCGACAATCAGACAACGGCCCGTTTCATCATTAAGAACCCAGATGTAGTTGTCCTGAAACGCCGGAATACTGTTAAGATTCATTAGTTACCTCTTAAGCGTAGGGAAGGTGTGATGAAACCGGCAAGGATACCTCAAACAGTCTCAGCGCCTGTCTCGTGGGCGCAATTGCCCTGGGGTGAATATTATCGCGAGGCTATCGATCGTCAACTGAAACCCTGGCTCGGAAAGTTGTACGGTTTTCACCTGCTCAAGGTCGGTAACCTGAGCGCCGAAATCAATACCGAAGCCTGTGCGATCTCACATCAGGTCAATATCTCGCTGGAAGGCAGCCCGATGCAGGTACTGGCCGATCCGCTGCATTTGCCGTTTGCCGAGAAGTCGGTTGACGCCTGCCTGCTCGCCCATACGTTGCCCTGGTGCAGCGACCCACACCGTATGCTGCGCGAAGCCGACCGTGTGTTAATTGATGACGGCTGGCTGATTATCAGCAGCTTCAACCCGGTGAGCCTGATGGGGCTACGCAAGCTGTTTCCGGTGCTGCGCAAATCCGTCCCTTACAACAGCCGAATGTTTACCATGACCCGCCAGCTCGACTGGCTGGCGCTGCTGAATTTTGAAGTGCTGCACCAGAGCCGTTTTCAGGTGCTGCCCTGGGCGAAGCAGGGGGGCGTCATGTTGAGCACCCATTTGCCTGCGCTGGGTTGTCTGCAACTGATTGTCGCGCGTAAACGCACCATTCCGTTGACGCTGAACCCGATGCGACAAAATAAGGCAAAAAGCCGTATCCCGCAGGCGGTCGGCGCGACCCGCCAGTACCGTAAACCGCCGGACGCTTAGGCTTCCGGCTGGTAGCCAACGTCGTCGTGGGTTGGCGCGGAGGCTGCCGCTCGTGCCAGCTCATCACAGCGTTCGTTCTCCGGATGCCCGGCGTGGCCCTTCACCCATTCCCAGCGGATGTCATGCTGGCCGAGGGCCGCATCGAGCCGTTTCCAGAGATCGACATTCTTCACCGGCTTTTTATCCGCCGTCTTCCAGCCACGTTTTTTCCAGTTGTGGATCCACTGAGTGATCCCCTGGCGTACGTACTGGCTGTCGGTGCTCAGCACCACGGTGCACGGTTCTTTCAGCGCTTCCAGCGCGACGATCGCCGCCATCAGCTCCATCCGGTTGTTGGTGGTCAGGCGATAGCCTTCATTAAAGGTTTTTTCCCGCTGACGATAGCGTAAAATAGCGCCATAACCGCCAGGGCCTGGGTTACCAAGGCAAGAGCCATCGGTGAAAATTTCTACCTGTTTAAGCATCTCTGGTAGACTTCCTGTATCTGCAATCGAAAGTAAAACGGCAAGTCTGACATAAATGACTGATATGAGCACTGCAATTACGCGACAGATCGTTCTGGATACCGAAACCACCGGTATGAACCAGATCGGCGCGCACTATGAAGGTCACAAGATCATCGAGATCGGTGCCGTCGAAGTAATCAACCGTCGTTTGACCGGCAACAACTTCCACGTTTATCTCAAGCCCGACCGGCTGGTGGACCCTGAAGCCTTCGGCGTTCACGGTATCGCCGACGAGTTCTTGCTGGATAAACCCACCTTTGCCGACGTTGCCGATGAGTTTCTTGACTACATTCGCGGCGCGGAGCTGGTCATCCATAACGCATCGTTCGATATCGGCTTTATGGACTATGAGTTTAGTAAGCTCAATCGCGGTATTCCAAAAACCGATACCTTTTGTAAAGTCACCGATAGCCTGGCGTTGGCGAGGAAAATGTTCCCCGGCAAGCGTAACAGCCTCGATGCGTTGTGTTCGCGCTATGAAATAGACAACACCAAGCGTACGCTGCACGGCGCGCTTCTCGATGCCCAGATCCTGGCAGACGTCTATCTGACGATGACCGGTGGGCAGACGTCGATTAAATTTGCGATGGAAGGCGAAGGGCAGCAACAGGTGGGGGATACCGGAATTCAGCGTATTGTCCGCGCGGCGAGTAAACTGCGCGTTGTTTATGCGACCGATGAAGAGCTGATGAACCATGAATCGCGGCTTGATCTGGTGCAGAAGAAGGGCGGAAGCTGTCTCTGGCGGACATAAAACCGCTATTTTGCTGTGAAAATAAGCGTATGGGCGAATTTTGCAGCAAACGATTCAAAAACAGAGAAAAAGCGTTGACGGTTTCCGAGGGAATCCGTAATATTCGCCTCGTTCCCAAGGGAACACAGCGGAGCGGTAGTTCAGTCGGTTAGAATACCTGCCTGTCACGCAGGGGGTCGCGGGTTCGAGTCCCGTCCGTTCCGCCACTATTCAGGAAGCCCGAATCAGCAATGATTCGGGCTTTCGTCGTTTTAGCCTTCCAGGATTTTCGGCGCAGCTTTGCCGTCCTTTCATTACCCTAACGCAAACGGATCGGCATCCTGCCAGGCAGGGAAATTCTCGCGATACTCCTGGAGTTGCGTCAGAGAAAGCTCTCCGTCAATGCGGGTCGCCAGATGGGGTTCGGCGGTAGCCAGAATCTCGCCCTGTGGGGTGATGATGCGGCTATCTCCGCGGTAGTGATGGCCGTTGCCGTCGGTACCAACGCGGTTGCAGCCAGCGACGTAAGCCTGATTCTCAATAGCGCGTGCCGTCAGCAGTGCCTGCCAGTGCAGTGAACGCGGCGCGGGCCAGTTGGCAACGTACAGCGCCAGGTCGTAGTCATTGCGGTTGCGCGACCACACCGGGAAACGCAGGTCGTAGCACACCAGCGGCAGAATGCGCCAGCCGCGCCACGTCAACACCACGCGCTGGTTACCCGCAATATAGTGGTGATGTTCATCGGCCATACGGAACAGATGGCGTTTGTCGTAGAGGTGGATCTGACCTTCCGGCTCCACGAGCAGGAAACGATTGACCGCACCCAGCGGCGTTTGCAGCGCGGCGCTGCCGGCAACCAGGGCGTTGGTGCGCAGTGCCTGCTCTCGCATCCAGGCGACAACCTCTTCCTCTGCCATCGACTGTTCGGCGGCTTCCATGGCAAATCCGGTCGTAAACATTTCCGGCAGTACAATCACGTCGCGCCCGACAATCTCTTCCATCTGCCGATCAAAGTGACGCAGGTTGGCTGGTCCATCCATCCAGACCAGGGGTTGTTGTAAAAGGGTAATCTTCAAGCCAGGCACGGTGATGAGCTCCTTTATTGCAGGACGTAAATCTAACTGTAACACCTTATCAGGACGCTGCCGCGCTGAGGACTGTCTGGATAAAAAAAAGCGGAGCCAGGCTCCGCTTTGGGGATAACGAATCGAAGAGGTTACGCGGCTTCAACCTTGCGCACGTTGTCCGGCAGCTTTACCGGCTTGGTCGCCAGCTCGTCCGGAGCGAAATCGTCGACGTTGATGCTGCGCAGACGACTTTCTTCCGCTTTGATCAGAATGGCCGCTTCTGTCTGATCGATAAGCCCTTTTGCCAGCGCGTTACGTGCCAGTTCGTCCAGGCGGGTAAACGGCAGGTTTTTGCCAATTTCTTTACAGATGCGCTGGTGGATAGGGTCGGCTGCCATCACGTCTACCAGCGCTTCTTCCAGCAGGCCCACCGGGTTATGTTCGCTCGGCGTCAGGTACTGGCCACGGCCAATACGGGAGCGAGTGGCGCTCGGCGTTTGCAGAATCTTCGCCACGCTGTGATCCAGCTTATCGGACGGCGCATCGTAATGACGGCCGGTCGGGAAGATGGCGAGGCGCAGGGCACCGGCAACAAAGCGGTTCGGGAAGTTCTTCAACAGATCGTCAATTGCTTGCTCTGCCTGGTGCAGCGCATCCTGCACGCCCCAATGTACCAGCGGTAAATCGGCTTCATGGCGACCTTCATCGTCATAGCGTTTCAGGACGGCAGAGGCGAGGTACAGTTGGCTCAGCACATCGCCCAGACGCGCGGAGATACGCTCACGACGCTTCAGGCTACCGCCCAGCACCGCCATGGAAACATCAGACAGCAGGGCCAGGTTGGCGCTCAGACGGTTCAGATGCTGGTAGTAACGCTTCGTCGCATCACGGGTCGGCGTCGAGCTGGTTAAGCCACGAGTGAGACCTAACCAGAAGCTGCGCACTTTGTTGCTACCGACGTGGCCGATGTGTTTAAACAGCAGTTTATCGAAGGCGTTAACGTCTTTACTCTGCGCGGCGGCCATCTCTTCCAGCACGTACGGATGGCAGCGAATGGCGCCCTGGCCGAAGATCATCATGCTACGGGTCAGGATGTTTGCACCTTCTACGGTGATGGCAATTGGCGCGCCCTGGTAAGCACGGGCCAGGAAGTTGCCTTCGCCCAGCATAATGCCTTTGCCCCCGGCGATATCCATGGCGTCAACAATGGACTGCTGGCCGCGATGGGTACAGTGGTACTTGACGATAGCCGACAGGACCGCCGGTTTTTCACCGAGCATAATGCCGTAGGTAATCAGGGTCGCGGCGGCGTCCATCACATAGGCGTTGCCGGCGATACGCGCCAACGGCTCTTCAATGCCTTCCATTTTACCAATGGACACTTTGAACTGACGGCGAATATGCGCGTAGGCACCGGTGGCCAGCGCGACGGATTTCACGCCGCCGGTGGAGTTCGACGGCAAGGTAATGCCGCGGCCTACGGACAGACACTCAACCAGCATACGCCAGCCCTGACCGGCCATTTTTGGCCCGCCGATGATGTAATCGATTGGAACAAAGATGTCCTGACCGCGGGTTGGGCCGTTCTGGAACGGTACGTTCAGCGGGAAGTGACGACGACCAATTTCCACGCCGGGGGTGCTGGTGGGGATCAGCGCACAGGTAATACCTAAGTCTTCCGCGCCGCCCAGCAGTTTATCCGGATCGGAGAGTTTAAACGCCAGCCCCAGTACGGTGGCGATTGGCGCGAGGGTAATGTAGCGTTTGTTCCAGGTCAGGCGCATACCCAGCACCTGTTCACCCTGCCATTCCCCCATGCAGACGACGCCGGTATCCGGAATAGCACCGGCATCAGAACCGGCTTCCGGGCTGGTCAGCGCGAAGCAAGGGATCTCCTGACCACGCGCCAGGCGCGGCAGATAATGATTTTTCTGTTCTTCAGTACCGTAGTGCTGCAACAACTCGCCCGGCCCTAAGGAGTTCGGTACGCCGACGGTAATCGCCAGGATCCCGGAAACACCGGACAGCTTCTGCAATACGCGTGCCTGAGCATAAGCGGAGAATTCCAGGCCGCCGTACTCTTTCTTAATGATCATTGCGAAGAAGCGGTGTTCTTTCAGGTACGCCCACAGCTCCGGCGGCAGATCCGCCATTTCGTGGGTGATCTGGAAATCATTCGCCATGCGGCAGGCTTCTTCCACCGGACCATCGATAAAGGCCTGTTCTTCGGCGGTGAGCTGCGGACGTGGATAGTTGTGCAGCTTTTTCCAGTCCGGATTACCGCGGAACAGATCGCCTTCCCACCAGGTGGTGCCGGCATCGATCGCTTCTTTTTCGGTGCGCGACATCGGAGGCATTACCTTACTGAACATGCGGAATACCGGCGCGGAGATCAGCGCTTTACGCATTGGCGTAAAGTTGAACGGCACCAGAATGATGGCCAGCGGTACCAGCAGCCACAAATTCCACAGGCCAGCAGCGCCGAGCGCCGCGGTCCACGCCAGTAAAATCACGCTACCGAGCGCTAAACTGATGCGGTGATAGAAGAGTGCACCGAGTAAAGCAATGGTTAAAACAATACTCAAAATCATCATAGAGAAATGCCCCTGTCTTGTAGGAGGTCTGACCACTTGTGATGATATGGTTGTAGTTGATGTGATTTTAATTAGCAATGTGTTTACAAAATAATTACAACCTCGCTCACATTGTTGATGCTTTTTAGCGCACCAAAAATTCAAACATCCGCTGAATACATCGGCCCTTGCTTCTCTGTGGTGATGCTATCCGGTACACTAGCGGCGACAATTTTATTAATGCTGAAGGATTATCCTCATGTACCAGGATCTTATTCGTAACGAACTGAATGAAGCGGCCGATACGCTGGCAAACTTTCTGAAAGATGAAGCCAATATCCATGCCATTCAGCGCGCAGCAGTCCTGCTGGCGGATAGCTTTAAGGCCGGTGGTAAAGTGCTTTCCTGCGGTAACGGCGGCTCTCATTGTGATGCGATGCACTTTGCCGAAGAGCTAACCGGTCGCTATCGTGAAAACCGTCCGGGCTACCCGGCGATTGCGATCTCTGACGTCAGCCATCTCTCCTGCGTGAGCAATGATTTCGGCTATGAATATGTTTTCTCTCGTTACGTTGAATCCGTGGGGCGCTCGGGCGACGTGCTGCTGGGTATTTCCACTTCTGGCAACTCAGCTAACGTGATCAAAGCGATTGAAGCGGCACGTGCGCAAGGCATGAAGGTCATCACCCTGACCGGTAAAGACGGCGGTAAAATGGCCGGTTCTGCGGATATTGAAATTCGCGTACCGCACTTTGGTTACGCCGATCGCGTGCAGGAAATTCACATTAAAGTGATTCACATCCTGATCATGCTGATCGAAAAAGAGATGGTTAAGGCATAAGTTTCACGGGGCTTCGGCCCCGTTTGCTGTGGAGGTGTGATATGTGCGAACTGCTCGGGATGAGCGCTAATGTGCCAACCGATATTTGCTTCAGTTTCACCGGGCTGGTACAGCGCGGTGGCGGCACCGGGCCGCATAAAGACGGCTGGGGTATCACCTTTTATGAAGGAAAAGGGTGTCGCACCTTTAAAGATCCACAGCCCAGCTATCAGTCGCCGATTGCCAAACTGGTTCAGGATTATCCTATCAAGTCCTGTTCGGTGATCGCGCATATCCGTCAGGCGAACCGCGGCATGGTGGCGCTGGAAAATACGCATCCATTCACCCGTGAGCTGTGGGGACGCAACTGGACCTACGCCCACAATGGTCAGCTCTCTGGCTATAAAACGCTGGAGACCGGACAATTCCGCCCGGTCGGAGAAACTGACAGCGAAAAGGCATTTTGCTGGCTGCTGCACAAGCTGACCCAACGCTACCCGCGTACGCCCGGAAATATGCAGGCGGTGTTTAAGTATATTGCTTCGCTGGCGGAAGAAATGCGCGCAAAAGGCGTGTTCAATATGCTGCTGTCTGACGGGCGTTACGTCATGGCGTTCTGCTCCACCAACCTGTACTGGATTACCCGTCGGGCGCCGTTTGGCGTGGCGAAGCTGCTGGATCAGGATGTGGAAATTGATTTTCAGCAGGAAACGACCGCCAACGATGTGGTGACTGTGATTGCCACCCAACCGCTGACGGGGAATGAAACCTGGCACAAGATTATGCCAGGCGAATGGCGCTTATTTTGTCTCGGGGAGCGCGTAGTTTGACGCCAGCTGCGGCTGAACCACTTCGTGGCTCAGCGGCTTGCTCACGACATAGCGGCCATCGACGACCGAAACCATCGGCGGTTTGTGCGTCTGCTGGAAGTAGTCGTAGCCCGGCTTAAGCTGCTGCCAGAAATCTTTGTAGTAGGAATATTTATGACGTTCCATGTTGGCATCGGTCATGCGGAACGGATAAATGCTGACCTGGACGCTGGACTGCCCGAAGACCAGCGCGCCGGTTACGAACTGGAAGATTTCATCAATACCCGAGTCGGTCATGGCATAGCAGCCCACCGACACGCAGGCACCGTGAATCATCAGGTATTTTCCTTCATAGCCATGCGCGCGGTCATACGCGTTCGGGAAGCCGATATTAATCGCTTTATAGAAGCGGCTGTCTGGCTTCAACTGGCTACGTTGTACCGAATAAAACCCTTCCGGGCTTTTGAAATCGCCCTGACGCTGCTTCGGCCCTAAACCGCCGGAGTAGTTACAAATTTTATAGCTATCAAGGAGTTGATAGGTTTCACCCATTTTCACATAGAGGTCGAGCGTGCGCTCTTCCTTGAAAATCTGGATGTAGACTGGGGAGCCCATCAATTGCTGCTTATATTCTTTGCTGACAGGCGTCGTCGGACTGTTGCTGCTCATTAACCCAGCAAACGAAACGCACGGCATTAAAAGCATCGCAATAAATAATGCGATTTTGCGCATACTACTTGTTCCTTGATAAAAAATAACTACACGCCAGGAGAGGCAACAGAGAGAAAAAAGCAGACAAATCTGTTTTTTGTGCGCTCACCTTAGCACCACCGCATTTTTTCGCAAGTGGGGCGTTTGGCGTTTACAATTTCGTGTTGTATTCCCACGATGGGGCGGTGTGTTGTGCTGATCGCCCGCTAAATGGAAGCCTGTAAAAAGAGTGTAGGATAAACCGATGATTCGCCAGATGTCTTTGTCCGAATCCGTAGCAGTTTGCGTCTCAGCTCGCAATTTAGTGGCCAGAAAAGCGGAACTGCTGCATCAGCGAAGGATAAAATGGTAAACTTTCGTTACGTAATCATTCAGGCTGAAAATGGGTAAAACGGATACTCGCTGGATGATTCAGGTAGTAACTCTCTAAACAGTGTAAGAAAGGATGCTTCAGATTCTCATCATGCCTGGTGATGGAATACGATTGGCCTTCAGGCGAACCTCCTTTCTTTTGTCTCGTTAACCTAAACGCTGGCCTCAGCGCTGAGTTGACGCCGTCGTTAACGGATACCTGCGAACAGTATGATTAAAATAACCAAAGGCCTCGATCTGCCTATAGCTGGATTGCCCGACCAGCAACGTATTGATGACGTTGCCGTGACCCGCGTGGCGGTAAAAGGCGAAGAATATAACGGACTGCGTCCTTCGATGGCGGTAAAAGAGGGCGACAGGGTCGTGAAAGGGCAACTGCTCTTTGAGGACAAGAAGATTCCTGGCGTACGTTTCACTGCCCCCGCCAGCGGTACGATTAGCGCAATTCACCGTGGCGAACGCCGCGTCCTGCAGTCGGTAGTCATTGACGTCGAAGGTGACGAGTCGTTGAACTTTACGGCCTATCCTGCCGATGAACTGGCAACGCTGCCGCGCGAAGTGGTGGTGACGCAGTTAGTGGAATCCGGGCTGTGGACGGCCATGCGCACGCGTCCGTTCAGCAAAACCCCGGCGCCTGGTTCAGTACCGGCGGCGATTTTCGTGACCGCTATGGACACTAACCCGCTGTCCGCCGATCCGCAGCCAATTATTCTCGCCCAGCGCGAGGCGTTTAACGCCGGCCTGACCGTGCTGACGCGTTTGACTGACGGTAAAGTCCACGTCTGTCAGAACAGTGGCGGCAAACTGGGCGGTCATCCGCAGGGGCAGGTGACATTCAATCAGTTCACTGGCCCGCATCCGGCAGGGTTAGTCGGTACTCACATTCATTTCCTGGAGCCAGTCAGCTTGCAAAAGCAAGTATGGCATCTGAACTATCAGGACGTGATTGCCTACGGCAAGCTGTTCCTTGATGGTGTCATCTGGACCGAGCGCGTCATCGCCCTTGGCGGCCCGCAGGTTAAGCATCCTCGTCTGTTACGCACCTGCCTGGGGGCCGATCTCAATGCCCTGCTGGCGGGAGAACTGCACGAAGGTGAAAACCGCATTTTGTCCGGCTCCGTACTTAACGGCAGCCAGGCATCGGGCCCGCATGCGTTTCTTGGCCGCTTCCACCTGCAGGTGAGCGTGCTGAAAGAAGGGCGCGAAAAAGAGCTGCTTGGCTGGGTAACGCCGGGGCGAGACAAGTTTTCGATTACCCGCACCACGCTGGGCCACTTCCTCAAGAAGAAGCTGTTTAATCTCTCGACGGATACCCATGGCGGCGAGCGCGCGATGGTGCCTATCGGCAACTACGAGCGGGTGATGCCGCTGGATATTCTGCCCACTATGTTGCTGCGCGACCTGCTGGCAGGCGATACCGACAGCGCGCAGGCGCTGGGCTGTCTGGAGCTTGATGAAGAAGACCTGGCGCTGTGCACCTACGTCTGCCCGGGCAAATACGAATACGGGCCGGTTTTGCGCCGCGTATTAACGCAAATTGAGCAGGAAGGTTAAGTGATGGGCTTAAAACAGCTACTGGAAAAAGTTGAGCCGCACTTCACGCAGGGCGGCAAGCTGGAAAAATATTACCCGCTGTATGAAGCGACGGCGACGTTGCTCTATACGCCGGGGCATGTCACCAAAGGCGCGGCGCACGTTCGCGATGCCATCGACCTGAAGCGCATGATGATCCTCGTCTGGTTCGCCGTTTTCCCGGCGATGTTCTGGGGGATGTATAACGTCGGGCTGCAAACCATCCCGGCGCTACACAAGCTGTACGGCGCAGAGCAACTGCAGCAGGTGATTGCCAGCAACTGGCACTACAGTGTGGCGCAGGCGCTGGGCGTCAGCTTCGCGCCGGATGCCGGCTGGCTCAGCATGATGATGCTGGGCGCGGTGTTCTTTGTGCCAATTTACGCCACGGTCTTTTTGGTTGGCGGGTTCTGGGAAGTGCTGTTCGCGATTGTGCGCAAGCATGAAGTCAACGAAGGTTTCTTCGTCACCTCAATACTGTTTGCGCTGATTGTTCCGCCGACCATGCCGTTATGGCAGGCGGCGCTCGGCATCTCCTTCGGCGTGGTGATTGCGAAAGAGATCTTTGGCGGCACCGGTCGCAACTTCCTCAACCCGGCGCTGGCCGGGCGTGCATTCCTGTTCTTTGCCTATCCGGCGCAAATCTCCGGCGATCTGGTCTGGACCGCCGCCGATGGATTCTCCGGGGCGACGCCGCTCTCCCAATGGGCGAGCCATGGTGGTGAAGCGCTGGTCAACGTCGTCAGCGGGCAACCGGTCAGTTGGATGGATGCCTTTATCGGCAACATTCCGGGCTCCATCGGTGAAGTCTCCACGTTGATGATCCTGCTTGGCGGGGCGCTGATTATCTTTGGCCGCGTCGCCTCCTGGCGCATCGTGG
This sequence comes from Kluyvera sp. Awk 3, assembly GCF_028069715.1. Classification (NCBI taxonomy): domain Bacteria; kingdom Pseudomonadati; phylum Pseudomonadota; class Gammaproteobacteria; order Enterobacterales; family Enterobacteriaceae; genus Kluyvera; species Kluyvera sp. Awk 3. The sequence goes on from NZ_JANEWH010000050.1 coordinate 17,601, forward strand.
CCGGCGTGATGGTCGGCATGATCGCCTGTGCCACGCTGTTTAACCTGATTGGTTCCGAAACCAACCCGATGTTTGCCATGCCGTGGTACTGGCATCTGGTGCTCGGTGGTTTTGCCTTCGGCATGATGTTTATGGCCACTGACCCGGTTTCCGCCTCGTTTACCGATAAAGGCAAATGGTGCTATGGCGCGCTGATTGGCGCAATGTGCGTGCTGATTCGCGTCGTTAACCCAGCTTATCCAGAAGGGATGATGTTGGCCATTCTGTTCGCCAACCTCTTTGCGCCACTGTTTGATTACCTGGTGGTGCGGGCCAATATTAAGCGGAGGAAGTCGCGTGGCTGAGAAGAAAAGTAACGATAGCATCGGCAAAACGCTGCTGGTGGTGCTGGTGCTTTGTCTGGTCTGCTCTATTGTGGTCGCCGGTTCTGCCGTAGGCCTCAAGCCGCTTCAGCAGGAGCAGCGGGCGCTGGATAAACAGCGCAATATTCTGGCGGTGGCCGGGCTGATGCACGACAAGATGTCTGCTGACGAGGTGGCTGAGGTGTATGCCAGCCGCGTAACGCCACGGCTGCTGGATCTGAAAAGCGGCACGATGCTTGAGGGCGACCCGGGGAAGTTTAACCAGATCCAGGCGCTGAAGGACCCGCAACAGAGTATCGCGCTGTCTTCCAGCGAAGACCCAGCCGGTATTCGTCGTCGCAGCAACATGGTGGAAATCTACCTCATCAAAGACGAAAAGCAGCAGGTACAGGAGATCGTCCTGCCGATTTATGGCAACGGTCTGTGGTCAATGATGTATGCATTTGTGGCGCTGGACACTGACGGGCGCACCATTAAAGGCATCACTTACTACGACCAGGGAGAAACCCCGGGGCTCGGCGGCGAGGTTGAAAACCCGAACTGGCGTGCGCAGTTTGTCGGTAAACGCGTCGTCAACGATGAAGGTCATCCGGCGCTGAAAGTCATGAAGGGCGCGGCACCACAGGGCGATCTGTACGCGGTGGACGGTCTTTCTGGCGCGACGCTCACGGCTAACGGCGTGCAGCACAGCTTTGATTTCTGGATGGGCGAACTGGGCTTTGGCCCGTTCCTGAAACAGGTGCGTGAAGGAGGGCTGAACCATGGCTGAACAGGGTGAAATGAAAGAGATGAAACGCCTGCTGGTGGGGCCGCTTATCGCCAATAACCCGATCGCGCTCCAGGTGCTCGGCGTCTGCTCGGCATTGGCGGTCACCACCAAGCTGGAAACGGCGTTTGTGATGACCATTGCGGTCACGCTGGTGACGGCGTTTTCCAGCATGTTCATCTCGATGATCCGCCACCATATTCCTAACAGCGTACGTATCATCGTACAGATGGCGATTATTGCCTCACTGGTTATTGTGGTCGATCAGTTACTGCGCGCGTTTGCCTATGAGACCTCAAAACAGCTGTCGGTTTTCGTCGGGCTTATCATCACGAACTGTATCGTGATGGGGCGTGCAGAAGCGTTCGCCATGAAGTCGCCACCGCTGGCGAGCTTTATGGACGGCATCGGCAATGGCTTGGGTTATGGCGCTATTCTGCTCATCGTTGGTTTCCTGCGCGAGCTTATTGGCAGCGGCAAGCTGTTTGGCGTCACGGTGCTGGAGACAGTGCAAAACGGTGGCTGGTATCAGCCAAACGGCCTGTTCCTGCTCGCGCCGAGCGCGTTTTTCATTATCGGTCTGCTGATCTGGGCGCTGCGTAGCTGGAAGCCGGAACAGCAGGAAAAGGAGTAACCGATTATGGCTCACTACATTAGCCTGTTTGTCCGCGCCGTGTTCGTTGAAAACATGGCGCTGGCCTTCTTCCTCGGGATGTGTACCTTCCTTGCGGTCTCTAAGAAGGTCTCCACCGCTTTTGGTCTTGGTGTGGCGGTAACGGTGGTTCTCGGGCTCGCCGTACCGATCAACAACCTGGTCTACAACCTGGTGCTGCGTGACGGCGCGCTGGTTGATGGCGTGGATCTCAGCTTCCTAAACTTCATCACCTTTATCGGTGTGATTGCGGCGCTGGTGCAGATCCTCGAGATGATCCTCGATAAATACTTCCCGTCGCTGTATACCGCGTTGGGTATCTTCCTGCCGCTGATTGCGGTGAACTGCGCCATCTTTGGCGGCGTGTCGTTTATGGTACAGCGTGACTATAACTTCAGTGAATCCATCGTTTACGGTTTTGGATCCGGTATCGGCTGGATGCTGGCAATCGTTGCGATGGCGGGAATTCGCGAAAAGATGAAGTATTCAAATGTGCCAGCGGGACTGCGCGGCTTAGGGATCACCTTTATCACCACCGGGCTGATGGCGTTAGGTTTTATGTCATTCTCCGGTGTGCAGCTATAAGGGCCGTTAATCATGGAAATTATACTTGGCGTAGTGATGTTTACGCTGATTGTGCTGGTGCTATCGCTGCTGATCTTATTTGCCAAATCGAAGCTGGTTAACGCTGGCGATGTGGTGATTGAAATTAACAACGAAGCGGATAAGCAGATTAAAACCCCGGCGGGCGACAAGCTGCTGAATACGCTGTCCAGCAACGGTATTTTTATCTCCTCAGCCTGCGGCGGCGGCGGCTCCTGCGGCCAATGCCGGGTCACGGTGAAAGAGGGCGGTGGTGAAATTCTGCCAACCGAGCTGTCGCACATTACCAAGCGCGAAGCCAAAGAAGGCTGCCGCCTGGCCTGTCAGGTCGCCGTGCGTCAGGACATGAAAATTGAGCTGCCGGACGAAGTGTTTGGCGTGAAAAAGTGGGAATGCGAAGTTATCTCTAACGATAACAAAGCCACCTTTATCAAAGAGCTGAAGCTGGCGATTCCTGCGGGTGAAAGCGTGCCGTTCCGCGCCGGGGGCTATATTCAGATTGAGTGCCCGCCGCATAAAGTCGCGTACGCCGACTTTGACGTGCCGGACGAATACCGTGGCGACTGGGATAAATTCAATCTCTTCCGCTATGTCTCCGACGTGAAAGAACCGACGCTGCGCGCCTATTCAATGGCGAACTATCCGGAAGAAAAGGGCATCATCATGCTCAACGTGCGTATCGCCACGCCGCCGCCGTCCGCGCCGGATGCGCCGCCGGGGATTATGTCCTCGTATATCTGGTCGCTTAAGGCCGGCGACAAGGTGACCATTTCCGGACCGTTCGGCGAGTTCTTCGCCAAAGACACCGACGCTGAAATGGTGTTTATCGGCGGCGGTGCAGGGATGGCGCCGATGCGTTCGCATATCTTCGATCAGCTTAAGCGCCTGCATAGTCATCGCAAAATCAGCTTCTGGTACGGCGCGCGTTCACTGCGTGAAATGTTCTATGAAGAGGAGTTTGAGCAGCTGGCACGTGATAACCCGAACTTTACCTTCCATATTGCGCTTTCCGACGCGCAACCGGAAGATAACTGGACGGGCTACACCGGCTTTATTCATAACGTCCTGTATGAGAACTACCTGCGTGACCACCCGGCGCCGGAAGACTGTGAGTTCTATATGTGTGGGCCGCCGATGATGAACGCCGCGGTCATTAAGATGCTCAAAGAGCTAGGCGTGGAGGATGAAAACATCATGCTCGACGACTTTGGAGGCTGATGATGTTAACGGTATTTCTGGCGACGTTCTGCATTTTTGCCCTCGTGATCCTCGGTATGTCGCTGGGGTATCTGGTGAAGCGGAAAAGCCTGCAGGGCAGCTGCGGCGGCATCTCTTCGCTGGGGCTGGAAAAAGTGTGCGACTGCCCGGAACCGTGCGATGCGCGTAAAAAGCGGATGGCCCGCGAGGCGCAGCGCCAACAGAATCGTATCCTGTAGTCCCTTAATCGCCCGGCTTTGCCGGGCGATTTGCAACACTTCTCATTTGCCAAAGTTATGCTGTATACTTATCCAGTGGTAAGTGAGGGCTAACGATGCGCAAAATAATCCATATCGATATGGACTGCTTCTTCGCCGCGGTCGAAATGCGCGACAACCCCGCCCTGCGCGATATTCCTGTCGCCATCGGCGGCAGTCGGGTGCAGCGTGGCGTCATCAGCACGGCGAACTATCCGGCGCGTAAATTTGGCGTGCGCAGTGCAATGCCTACCGCTACCGCCCTGAAGCTGTGTCCGCACCTGACGCTTTTGCCGGGGCGCTTTGAAGCCTACCGTGAAGCCTCCCACCACATTCGGGAAATTTTCTCCCGCTACACCTCGCTGATTGAACCGCTCTCGCTGGATGAAGCCTATCTGGACGTCAGCGATAGCGTGCACTGCCACGGCTCGGCCACGCTAATGGCGCAGGAAATTCGCCAGACCATCTTCAACGAGCTGGCGCTGACGGCCTCTGCGGGCGTTGCGCCGGTGAAGTTTCTGGCTAAAATCGCCTCCGATCTTAACAAACCCAACGGCCAGTTCGTTCTTACGCCCGCCGAGGTCCCGGCGTTTCTGCAAACCCTGCCGCTGGCGAAAATTCCCGGCGTGGGCAAAGTCTCAGCGGCTAAGCTGGAAAGTATGGGGCTGCGCACCTGCGAAGATGTGCAGAATAGCGATCTCGCGATGCTGCTCAAGCGCTTTGGTAAATTCGGGCGGATCCTCTGGGAGCGTAGTCATGGGATCGACGAACGTGAGATCCACAACGATCGCCAGCGCAAGTCGATAGGCGTGGAGCGTACGCTGGAAGAGGACATTCATGAATGGGTCGACTGCGAAGCCATTGTCGAGCGTCTCTACCCTGAACTCGAACGGCGGTTAGCGAAAGTCCGGCCCGACCTGCGTATTGCCCGTCAGGGAATTAAACTCAAATTCAATGACTTTCAGCAGACCACCCAGGAGCACGTCTGGCCGCAACTCAACAAAGACGATCTGATCGCCACCGCGCACAAAGCCTGGCACGAGCGTAGGTCGGAACGTGGCGTACGGCTGGTTGGTTTACATGTCTCACTGCTGGATCCACAGCTGGAACGCCAGCTTCTGTTAGGGATTTAACGATGCAAATTCGGGCCTATCGCGACGGTGATTTCACAACCTTATGCCAGATTTTTCTGCGTGCGGTACGGGAAACCGCCAGCCAGCACTATGCCACCGCGCAAATCGACGCCTGGGCTCAGGTGGATGAAGCTCGCTGGCGGCAAAAACTGGCGGCCTCGCGAGTGCTGGTCGCAGAAAAAGAGGGAGAAGTCGTCGGTTTTATTACCGCCATGGATCGCTATATTGACCTGCTGTTTGTTTCGCCGACGCATTCCCGGCAGGGAGTCGCCAGCGCGTTGTTGGCCGAGTTGTTCGCTTTGATACCAACGGGAACATTAACGGTGGAGGCAAGTATCACTGCCAGGCCGTGTTTTGAGCGTATGGGATTTCAGGTTGTCGCAGAACAGCGGGTAGTGGCGCGTGGGGAGGCGTTTGTGAATTATCGAATGGAGAAACGCCGGTAAACTATTCCCGGCGTTACACGGCCGGACTACCTGACAGGTAGACCGGCCAAGCGAGGCATAGAACTTACTTCGTCGGAATCGCTTTCAACAGTTCCGTCAGCAGCTGCCAGTACTGGCCAACGCTTTCGATATGAACCTGCTCATCCGGAGAGTGTGGCCCGGTGATGGTTGGCCCAATGGAGACCATATCCATGTTCGGATACGGTTTCTTGAACAGACCACATTCCAGACCCGCGTGGATAATCTGAATGTTCGGCACCTTGTTGAACAGGCGCTGATAGGTTTCACGCACCAGCTTCATGACCGGAGAGTTCGCGTCCGGCTGCCAGCCTGGGTAGCCGCCTTTAGGTTGGGTTTTGGCGCCTGCCAGCGCACCCAGTGATTCCAGCATGCTCACCACGTAATCTTTACCGCTGTCGAGCAGGGAACGGATCAGGCAGTGGATCGTGGCGGTATCTTCCGTCATGGAAACCACGCCCACGTTGAGGGAGGTTTCGACGACGCCTTTTGCCACGTCGGAGTTACGAATCACACCGTTCGGCGTTGCGTTCAGCAACTGCGTGAATGCATCGCGAGATGCCGCAGTCAGCGCTTTACCTTCAACGGTCGTGTTTTCCAGTACCAGCGTCAGGTTCTTCTCTTTGGCAGACAGCTCGTTTTGCAGAATGTGCAGATAGGTCTCTACCAGCCCTTTCAGCGCGTCAACTTTGTCTGCCGGAATAGCGATAGCGGCGAAGGCTTCACGTGGGATCGCGTTGCGCAGAGTACCGCCGGTGAAGTCAACCAGACGCAGATCCAGTTCCGCCGCGTGGGCTACCAGGAAACGTGCCAGCAGCTTGTTGGCGTTGCCGAGGCCGAGGTGAATATCACCGCCGGAGTGGCCGCCTTTCAGGCCTTTCAGCGTCAGCTTGAAGGTCTGGAAATTAGCCGGAATGGCTTCACGGGTCAGCGGCAGGTTGCTGGTGAAGTCGATACCACCGGCGCAACCCATGTAGATTTCACCTTCTTCTTCCGAGTCGGTGTTGATCAGGATGTCGCCCTGCAGCCAGTTCGGTTGCAGACCAAACGCGCCGTCCATACCGGTCTCTTCGGTCATGGTCAGCAGAACTTCCAGCGGGCCGTGTTCAACGGACTCATCAGACAGCACCGCCAGCGCGGAAGCCATACCGATACCATTATCGGCACCCAGCGTGGTACCACGGGCTTTCACCCATTCACCGTCGATGTACGGTTGAATCGGGTCTTTGGCGAAGTCGTGTACGGTGTCATTGTTTTTCTGCGGCACCATATCGAGGTGAGCCTGCAGCACAACCGGTTTACGGTTTTCCATACCCGGAGTCGCGGCTTTGCGAATCAGAATGTTGCCAACCTGGTCGCGCTCGGCGTGAAGGCCTTTTTCTTTCGCCCAGCCGACGATGTGCGCGGCGAGCTGCTCTTCATGATGAGAAGGGTGCGGAATAGAACAGATTTTGGCAAAAATATCCCATAAAGGTTGCGGGGATAATTGAGACAGTTCAGACACGATGAGTCTCCTTACGGCTTTCTGCAAAAGTCGCTTGCAGGTAAAGGGTTAGCATAGACATATACCACAAGCCTGGCTTGCGCGATGGGGTTGAGAATACCACTTTCTGCCCTTTCCGGTAGAACAAACCACGTAAAAAGAGCCGGGGATTCCGCTTAACACTGGTTTTTAGTGCGTCAGATCTCTATAATCTCGCGCAACCTATTTCCCCCTTGAACACTTTTTAAGCCGTATAACACAGGCTGGGACACTTCACATGAGCGAAAAATACGTCGTCACCTGGGACATGTTGCAGATTCACGCGCGCAAGCTGGCTGCACGCCTGATGCCATCTGAACAGTGGAAAGGCATCATCGCCGTTAGCCGCGGTGGTTTGGTACCGGGCGCACTGCTGGCACGTGAACTGGGCATTCGTCATGTCGACACCGTATGCATCTCCAGCTATGACCACGACAACCAGCGCGAGCTGAAGGTCCTGAAGCGCGCAGAAGGCGATGGCGAAGGCTTTATCGTTATTGACGATCTGGTCGATACCGGCGGTACTGCCGTAGCAATTCGCGAAATGTATCCAAAAGCGCATTTCGTCACCATCTTCGCTAAACCGGCTGGCCGCCCGCTGGTTGACGATTATGTTGTAGATATCCCGCAGGATACCTGGATTGAACAGCCGTGGGACATGGGCGTGGTATTTGTACCGCCTATTTCTGGCCGTTAATTCAGTCAATAAATGCGCTTCCAACGCCCGGTCATGCCGGGCGTTGTTTTTTTTAATGTCCCACGCGTTACAATGGATTAAAGATCGTATCCATGGAGGTTTTGTGATGCCAGAAGCTAATCTCAGCGAAACGCTATTTAAGCCGCGTTTTAAACACCCTGAAACGTCCACGCTGGTACGCCGGTTCAGTAGCGGTGAAGCTCCAAGCATGCAGTCTGCGCTGAGCGGCAGCACCGTACCGCACTGGTATCGAATGATTAATCGCCTGATGTGGATCTGGCGTGGCGTCTCGCCGCAGGAAATTCTCGACGTGCAGGCGCGTATCGTCATGAGTACTGCCGAACGCACCGACGATGAGCTGTACGACACCGTGGTGGGCTATCGCGGCGGCAACTGGATTTACGAGTGGTCAACGCAGGCGATGCAGTGGCAGCAGAAGGCCATGCAGGAGCAGGACGAGACCCTCAGCGGCCGTCACTGGCTGCATGCCTCTAATCTTTATAGCATTGCCGCCTATCCGCACCTGAAGGGGGATGACCTCGCCGAACAGGCGCAGGCGCTGGCGAACCGTGCTTATGAAGAGGCCGCCAAACGTCTGCCGGGGTCAATGCGCGAACTGGAGTTTGCGATTCCCGGCGGCGCGCCAATCACCGGTTTTCTACATATGCCGAAAGGCGATGGCCCGTTCCCGACGGTATTGATGTGCGGCGGATTAGATGGCCTGCAAAGCGACTATTACAGCCTGTTCGAGCGTTATTTTGCCCCGCTTGGCATTGCGATGTTGACGGTGGACATGCCGTCAATCGGTTTTTCTTCCAAATGGAAGCTAACCCAGGATTCCAGCATGCTGCATCAGCACGTGATTAAGCAGCTGCGCGATGTTCCCTGGGTGGACCATACCCGCCTCGCGGCTTTTGGCTTCCGCTTCGGCGCTAACATCGCCGTACGTCTGGCTTATCTGGAAGCGCAGAATCTGAAGGCCGTGGCCTGCCTTGGCCCGGTGGTTCATAGCCTGCTGAGCGATCCGCTGCGTCAGGGCCGCGTGCCGGAAATGTACCTCGACGTGCTCGCCTCGCGTTTAGGTATGCACGATGCCTCTGATGAAGCGTTGCGCGTGGAGCTAAACCGCTACTCGCTGAAAACGCAGGGTTTACTGGGGCGCCGCTGCCCGACACCGATGCTTTCCGGCTACTGGGATAACGATCCTTTCAGCCCGGAGGAAGAGTCACGGCTGATCGTTTCGTCATCGGCGCAGGGCAAGCTGATGCCGATTCCGTTTAACCCGGTGTACCGTAATTTTGATAAGGCGCTGAAGGAAATTGCCGGGTGGATCAACAATAGATTTTGTTAATATATTGATAAATTCTATTGATTTGGTAAAACAGTTGCATCACTAAAGGAGATCGCAATGACGTTACCGAGTGGACACCCGAAGAGTAGATTGATCAAGAAATTCACTGCGCTTGGCCCCTATATCCGCGAAGAACAGTGCCAGGACAACCGCTTTTTTTTCGACTGCCTGGCCGTTTGCGTTAACGTAAAACCCGCGCCAGAGAAGCGTGAGTTCTGGGGCTGGTGGATGGAAATGGAAGCTGAAGAGCATCGTTTCACCTACAGCTACCAGTTCGGCCTGTTCGACAAAGAGGGAACGTGGCAGGCTGTCGCGATCAAAGACCCGGAGGTCGTAGAACGTCTGCAGCAAACGCTGCGCGGTTTCCACGAGCGGGCGAGCGAACTGTTGAAGAGCCTGGATTTAGCGCTGGAACCTGCCGACGGTTTTGCGAATGAAGCGGTGAAGCGCACGGCTTAATAATAAAGGCCCGATATTTTCGGGCCTTGATATTCAGTCATAAAAAAGGCCTCCAGGTGGAGGCCTTTTTCGTATTATCTTAGAACTGGTAGGTCATCCCGACAGCAACCACGTCGTCGGTCATAATAGCCAGACGTTTGGTCACCGCATCTTCATCGATCAGGTTGATTTTATAATCGACAAATGCCGACATATTTTTGTTGAAATAGTAGGTCGCGCCGACATCAACATATTTCATCAGATCCTGATCGCCAATCCCGTTATCCAGATCTTTGCCTTTCATCTGCACGTAGCCGAGTGACGGACGCAGACCGAAATCAAACTGATACTGCGCTATGGCTTCAAAGTTCTGTGCTTTATTCGCAAAGCCCTGGTCGGCGGAAACCAGACCTTTAATTGGGGTCATATTACGGGTTTCGGTATAAATCATCGCCAGGTAAATATTATTGGCGTCATATTTTACGCCGGTGCCCCAGGATTCAGCATTCTTACCGCCTTTCGCCAGCGATTTTGCCTGCTGTATGTCGGTGCGGTCAGAGTTGGTGTACGCCGCGCTGATGGCGAAGTCGCTGCCGCCGAAATCATAAGACAGAGAAGTGCCGAAACCGTCGCCGTTGGCGGTGGCATAGGTGCTACGGTCATTTTTACCCTGATATTGCAGGGTTAAATCCAGACCGTCGACCACACCAAAGAAATCAGTATTACGGTAGGTGGCCAGGCCGCTTGAGCGCTTGGTCATAAAGTTATCGGTTTTGGCGGTAGAATCACCACCGAATTCCGGGAACATATCGGTCCAGGCTTCAACATCGTACAGTGCGCCGAGGTTACGACCGTAATCAAAAGAACCAAAGTCTTTTAATTTCAGACCGGCAAAGGCCAGACGTGTTTTCTGCGAAGAAGCGCTACCGCCTTCGTCGTTATTACCGGCAAATTCAGATTCCCAGCGGCCATAACCGGTCAACTGATCGTTAATTTTTGTTTCGCCTTTAAAACCAAAACGCACGTAGGTTTTATCGCCATCAGCGCTGGAGTCATCGCTCATATAGTGCATGGCTTTGACTTTGCCGTAGACGTCCAGTTTATTACCATCTTTGTTATAAACTTCTGCGGCCATAGCTGAAGACGACGCCATAATACCCATCACTGTTAATGCCAGAGCTGTTTTTTGCATTTCTCAATCCCGGTTTTTTTATACTTAAAAGAGTGCTGTGAAAGACCACTGTGAAAAAACAGGAACGTTTTTATCCCGCTCGTGTTAAAAATTTATGACAAAGTTCTATTGAATATAAAAAAGTATGATTAATTTTTTCTGTCATAAAATTGTCAACATTTGCCTCCAGGCTGTCTGATCCCGCGCAACAAAACCCCGGCTTTCTGCGCTGCCTGTTGGCAAGCGGGCTGACTCCTGTTACAACGTTTGTTTGGATCGATACTTCTTCTTTTTAACGGCAGAGAATCATGAGTGATAGTCAGACGCTGGTGGTCAAACTGGGCACCAGTGTTTTAACAGGCGGATCGCGCCGCCTGAATCGCGCGCATATTGTTGAACTGGTTCGCCAGTGCGCCCAGCTCCATGCAGCTGGACATCGAATTGTCATTGTAACGTCAGGAGCGATTGCCGCCGGGCGTGAGCATCTGGGTTACCCTGAACTGCCCGCGACTATCGCTTCTAAACAGCTGCTTGCTGCCGTTGGCCAGAGCCGCTTAATTCAGCTGTGGGAACAGCTCTTCTCCATTTATGGCATTCACGTTGGTCAGATGCTGCTGACTCGCGCCGATATGGAAGACCGCGAACGTTTCCTTAACGCGCGCGATACCCTGCGCGCGCTGCTGGACAACAACATTGTTCCGGTAATTAACGAGAACGACGCCGTCGCGACGGCGGAAATTAAAGTGGGCGACAACGATAATCTCTCCGCGCTGGCGGCGATTCTGGCGGGCGCGGATAAACTGCTGTTGCTGACCGATCAGCAGGGGCTGTTCACCGCCGATCCGCGCAGCAATCCTGACGCTGAGCTGATTAAAGATGTTTACGGTGTGGATGACGCGCTGCGCGCCATTGCCGGCGACAGCGTCTCCGGCCTGGGCACGGGCGGCATGGGCACCAAGTTGCAGGCCGCAGATGTCGCCTGCCGCGCGGGTATCGACACCATTATTGCCGCTGGCAGCCTGCCGGGCGTGATTGGCGACGTGATGGCGAATATCTCCGTCGGCACGCGTTTCCACGCCCAGGATACACCGCTTGAGAACCGCAAACGCTGGATCTTTGGCGCACCGCCAGCCGGTGAACTGATTGTGGATGAAGGCGCGACCTCCGCCATTCTGGAGCGCGGAAGTTCATTACTTCCAAAAGGCATTAAAAACGTGACAGGCAACTTCTCTCGTGGTGAAGTGATCCGTATTCGTAGCCTTGCAGGCCGCGACATCGCTCACGGCGTAAGCCGTTACAACAGCGATGCGCTGCGCCTTATCGCCGGGCACCACTCGCAGGAAATTGACGACATTCTCGGCTACGAGTATGGCCCGGTTGCCGTGCATCGCGACGACATGATTACCCGCTAAGGAGTTCAACATGCTGGAACAAATGGGCATTGCCGCCAGGCAGGCCTCCTATACGCTGGCGCAGTTATCCTGCCGTGAGAAAAACCGGGTTCTGGAAACTATTGCCGATCATCTGGAATCTCAAAGTGAAGAGATTCTTGTGGCTAACGCCGAAGATTTAGCCCAGGCGCGCGAAAACGGCCTGAGCGAAGCCATGCTCGATCGCCTGGCGCTGACGCCAGCTCGTCTGACGGCGATTGCCAACGACGTCCGCCAGGTCTGCGTGCTGGCCGACCCGGTAGGGCAGGTGATTGACGGCGGGCTGCTCGACAGCGGCTTACGCATCGAACGTCGCCGCGTCCCGCTGGGTGTGATTGGCGTGATTTATGAAGCCCGCCCGAACGTCACCGTTGACGTGGCGGCGCTGTGCCTGAAAACCGGCAACGCCGCGATTTTGCGCGGCGGTAAAGAGACGTATCGCACCAACGCCGCCACCGTTGGCGTTATCCAACGCGCGCTGAAAGAGTGCGGTCTGCCAGAAGCAGCCATTCAGGCCATCGACAATCCGGATCGCGCGCTGGTGAGCGAGATGCTGCGTATGGATAAGTATATCGATATGCTGATCCCTCGCGGCGGTGCGGGCCTGCACAAGCTGTGCCGTGAGCAGTCGACGATTCCGGTTATTACCGGTGGTATCGGCGTTTGTCATATTTATATTGATGACAGCGCAGAGATTGAAGCGGCGCTGAAGATTATCGTCAATGCGAAAGCCCAGCGCCCGAGCGCCTGTAATAGCGTGGAAACGCTGCTGGTGAATCAATCCATCGCCGATCGCTTCCTGCCAGCGCTGAGCCAGCAGATGGCCGAAAGCGGCATTACGCTGCACGGCGATGAGGCGGTGATGCGCGAGCTGAAAGGCCCGGCACCGCTGGTGCCGCTGAAGCCGGAAGAGCTTGATAACGAGTACCTGTCGCTGCATCTCAACGTGGTGCTGGTGCCGGATATTGACAGCGCCATTACACACATCCGTCAACACGGCACCCAGCACTCCGACGCGATCCTGACCCGCACCCTGAGCAACGCCAACCGTTTTATCAACGAAGTGGACTCCTCCGCGGTGTACGTCAACGCCTCCACCCGTTTCACCGATGGTGGCCAGTTCGGCCTGGGTGCAGAAGTGGCGGTGAGCACCCAGAAACTCCACGCGCGCGGCCCAATGGGCCTTGAAGCACTGACCACCTACAAGTGGATCGGCTTCGGCGAAGATACCATTCGTGCGTAATTGAAAACGGGCGATGCAAAAATAGGCGGTTGATTAATCTGACTATTGACGCATCGCCCGGTTAGTTTTAACCTTTTACCCCGTGATTCACGCTCGTGAACACCTCTTGCAGGGCCGATATAGCTCAGTTGGTAGAGCAGCGCATTCGTAATGCGAAGGTCGTAGGTTCGACTCCTATTATCGGCACCATCCCATAGTTTTTTCAAATCAACTCACATCAACAAAATCCTTTAAAAACATAGAGATTACGCTGTTTTCGGTCATTTGGTGTCAACCCCTATCTCTTGAAATCAACATGCAGTTGGGGGCACAATCAGGGGCATGTTCTGTTCGGTCTAGGAAATGTGCCCCCAATGATGCTAAACGCCCGCAAGGTTGAAGCCGCCAAAGGAAAAGAGAAAAGCTACAAGCTATCTGATGGTGGGGGGCTGTATCTTCAGGTCGAACCTAATGGCTCGCGTTACTGGCGTATGAAGTACCGTTTTGCCGGTAAAGAAAAACGCTTGTCCTTTGGAGTCTATCCAACCGTCTCCCTTGCTGATGCCAGACAAAAACGCGAAGACGCAAAGAAGCTACTCGCTGCTGGTGATGATCCCGGTGAAGTGAAGAAAGCAAAGAAGCTGGCTTTAACCACCTCCACTGAGATACTCAACCCGTTTAGAGAGGTTGCGTTAGAGTGGCACAAGATGAAGTCTCCCAAATGGTCAGAGGGTTACGCTTCTGACATCATTGAGGCATTTGAGAAAGATATTTTCCCTCATATTGGCGACCGTCCTATTGCTGATATCAAGCCTCTGGAGCTGCTAGAAGTCCTGAGGTTGATAGAAACCAGAGGGGCAATGGAAAAGGCGAAGAAAGTTCGCCAGAGATGTGGTGAGGTGTTTCGTTATGCCATAGTAACCGGCCGGGCGATCTACAATCCTGCACCGGATCTCGCCAGCGCAATGCAAGGCCATGAAGCCGTCCACTATCCTTTCCTTAAAGCCAGTGAACTACCTGAGTTTTTCAAGGCATTGGATGCCTACACCGGTAGCCCCATTGTTTTATTGGGGGCACATTTGCTCATCCTGACCGGCCTGAGAACGGGAGAATTGCGTGCGGCTGAATGGCGTGAAGTGGATTTCAATAATGCAATATGGGAAATCCCAAAAGAACGCATGAAAATGCGTCGGGCCCATATTGTACCGCTGTCAAAACAAGCATTAGCTCATCTTGAAAAATTGAAAGAACTGACCGGGAATTATCCGCTGATGTTCCCCGGACGTAACGATCCCAGTAAGTGTATGAGTGAAGCCAGCATCAACCAGGTTTTTAAGCGTATTGGGTATGCTGGACGCGTTACCGGGCATGGTTTTCGGCACACTATGAGTACTATCTTGCATGAAAAGGGGTTTAACAGTGCATGGATCGAAACTCAACTCGCACATCTGGATAAAAACTCTATTCGTGGGATTTATAACCATGCTCAATATCTGGAAGGACGTAGAGAAATGATGCAATGGTATGCGGATTTTTTAGAGGAACTATAATGAAAACCATACCTTCTTTAGATTATTACCGAGTGGACCGGGCAGCTAAATTAATAGGTTGTGAAGTAGGGGATATAATTCACTGGGGAGCAGTTGATAAAATTAAGCTTTGTGTCATGTTGGATATGGCCAATTCGATTTTTTTTAGTTCCATGGATACTAAAAAAATAAATAATGACTTAAGGGATTTACCTAATCATACTGAGGAGTTCAAAGAGTTAACTAGAAATTCATTGGTATATAATGACGACTCGATTCACATTGAGGGTTTTGAATTTTTCTTTGAAGATGATCTCTTTAATTCAGACTCAGAGGATGGTTGCCCATTTAATATCGCTTATGGACATGCATCGGGTTTGTGGGAGCTTGAGCAAAGAGCATTAATTAAAATGGAAATGAGCAATTTATATGATGATGGGCTAATAGTTTTACCTTCAGGGGATATGAATCTTGAAGGTTTCTTTTGTTGTTTGTTGCCTGATTCACAAGGGTGTAAAATTACTTTAAATGATTTATGGATCACGAGAGAGTATGTTGAAAGAATTCTATCCAATGATATAGCC